>DASQRW010000026.1:0-16703 GCA_035642715.1 Nitrososphaeraceae archaeon
GTTGTAATTATGCAATGACCTGTGTGGTGGTTATGCAGTCCTGTATATGGTAACATTGACAGATATGAGCATCCAGGGATGGAATGAAATCTTATGACAACATCTTTTTGCGCATACTAGATATTCTATTTTCTTACCTAAGCCTTTGACAACAATTTGTCTTTGTATCATATAATCTATTTTCTCTACAAAAGCTGTAGCTTTTGTAGTAGACTTTTCTGTTCATATTATGTATACTTATAGTCAAAATTAACTTTGCAGGCGGCATCTTTTCTCTTTCTATCTCTCTACGAAGCTGTCTCTTTGGTGCTTCAAATCTTATTTTGCATGATAATCAAGAGTACATTATCGAACTCTAAATGAATGAATTATATCATCATTGCCTCACTCACCCGCACAATCAACAACACTGCCATTAGGATCGTAGAAGAAACACTCCATAATAGAATCATACAGAAGAAAGGAAGAATGCAAAGTCCCATAATAGGGCTTTAATGACAGCCTATGGAAAGAGATAGAAACATTGCAATGGGTCTTGGCTCAAATACTAATGCTGCTGAGACGAGAGCACCAGCCGCATAAAGACAGCCTCTTTCTTTGAGCCATACCAAATATTCTTTGATATAAAGTAAACAGTGATAGAACTCAATGACGTAAAGATTGAATCATTTCCATCGTATTACCATTTAGATGATATGTATGTGTTGCTTAATGATGAGAAAAACACGCACACACATTGATGCAGATCTAGAGTAGTCTTGACTAACGTATTGTGTTTCTTTTCTCTTCCTCTTCCTGAAATGGCTAGCAAAATCAAAAGTACCGTATCGCATTGCGATAGCAGACCTTCAAATAAGGCTGTTTGTAACCGGGAACAAGGCACACATGCCACTCTGAAGGAAACACAATGCGATACACAAGACGAATATATCTATACTAATATAAACGAAAACACATCATCATCATCAGTAATATGCTTTTGAGTAACTAAGTACATATTATTACTAACGGCTTTATGATATGTATCGCGTATAGACCTCTCTTTGAGCTTAATTACAATCATTAGCATATTTTAAAATAATTCTCTATATTCTTCTTTTGAGGATGGGCTTACTACAAAACTTGTCTATGATTCAATTTCTTATTCTTCTGTAAGAATGTCTTCATTTGGAAATAGACTATTACTCATATAATCAATCACTTAAAGTTCTTTACTATTACTTTTAAGAATTGAAATGCTGATGAGACAGAGGGTTGTATAATACCTAAAAGACCAAACTATTATTGATGTGAATTTATTCAATTAACAGGAAATATTTGTGGGCCAAGTATTGTTGTTAGTTCTGTTCTGAATCCGACTTGGCATTGTAGTAGCTAGTTGTTATTATTAAAGTCCCTAATCGAAGATTAATAATCAATATCCAGCTAATTCCTTCTTTACAAAAGGTATTATTTTGTTCAAAATTATGGATTCCTGGTCTGCCTCTGTATCAAATGATACCATTAGAATAGGGTAGTCTTTATTGTCTAGTGATATTGTTGTTCGTTTTATTTTCTCATACAATGTAAATGAGTATATTGGTTTACCAAGTTTTGATTCAAAATCTTTTCTAGTATTCATTCTCATAACCGATTCAATAGCATATAGTTCTGATTCAGTATCTGTCAACAGTGGAGTTAAACCCTTTCTATACTCAACTACAATTTGTTTTCCAAATTTGTTAGGAATACCTACAAATCTAATAGCGCTATCTAACTCAATTATTTGCTTGCACAGGTTATGCATATCTATTGTCGTCATCTTTGATTCTATTCTCTATTTCTCAAATAGATTAATAAAGCAATATAATATATAACATGCAACTTGATTGATATAGTGTTCTTTTCTTTTAAGGGTAGAGACAAATACAAGAGACTTTCAATAATAACTAGGCTTCATCGAAATTAGTAAGCCCTTAAAATTAAGAGATGATAGAGATAAGGTATAATATATTCAAGCCATATAACACACGCTACATAAATTAAAACTATTTTAAGAAATGTGACATAATCTTTGATGCGGTGTCTTGAAGAAGATAGAAGCAATTGTAAGAGCAGAAGTAATGAACAGTGTGAAAGAGCATCTTAGGGAAATGGGAGTTGGTGGTATGACAATTACTACAGTAATGGGTTGGAGTAAGCAAAGAGAACTTCATTTACAGTGGAGAGGCAGGCCTGTATCATACGATCTTATCCCAAGGGCGAAATTTGAAATTGTTGCGCCAGATTCACAATTAGATGATATTATTCAAGCCATTATAGATACTGCTAGAACTGGTGAGCCTGGAGATGGTATTATTTTAGTATCTACCATAGAACAAGCAATTAATATTTACTATCTTGGGAGAACATAGATCATATTATCAATACTATAGAGAAAATTTCTACTACTAGTGATTTGCACAATCACCGTTACTACTAATCATCAATGTAATGGATTCTTTCATTGCTTCTGATGTAATCGTTTGTATTTTCTCTACCACCTTCTTTTTCTTCTTGTTTGGATTCCTTTATTATGTAGTGGCTTGTGCTTTAAAATTGATTCTGTTAACCCAATCAATCATTTTATTTCAAATGAATCAATCATCTTCTGTGCAATCTGCAAATCCTTTTCATAGTCTTCTTCTTGTGCAACATATGTAATGATATATGCTTTGTCATCTTTTATTGTCCAGACTTGCATTGTCTTTAGCCCTTCTATATTAGTAAATACTATTTTATATCCTGGTATGTTTGCAAGTGTAGTTGTGCTTGACTCAAGAAGATTTTCTTCGAGGAGATTGATCTGAGTATTTGTATACTCTTCCAACGTCATATTATGGAAAGGTAGATTCTTCACTTGTATCTTAAGGTTCTTTGCTAGTGATGTGTCGGCAAGAGGATAGAAATCGATATCAGCAGAATGTTGTTGAAAAGAAAGATCTAATCTTCCCCAATCTGAAGGGTATTGGATTCTTATTCCAAAGGTAGGATTATCATAAATTATCATTTTGTCGCTTGTTTGTGCTAATGTTGTTGTTGTTCTTTGTTGGTCTGTAAGTGAGATCGACAATAATGAAGTTATCATGATTATTAGCAAACTAAATAGAAGAAGAACTTTTGACAATTTGTCTCTTATACAATAACTAATTCTTATAGGAGTATCTTAACGTTTATTGGAGATAATATTAATAAAATGCAAATAGTTCTAGACTCTATCAATGCTGAAATAGTAATAACAATTCAGTTTTATCATTATGTGAAAAGCATTGGTGTGTTTGAGAGAAAACCACAGAAATAACAGTCTGAAAGTTGCTACGGCATTTGCAAAATTTCTTGATAGATCTATTGTTAGTATATGAAGAAGAAGCGAGAGAATGTGTATATATCATTACTGCCTCGATTGACCTGAGTTTAGCACAATATTAAACATCCCAAGGTAGGATTGCTCATCATCGTCTTTAGTCAGATTGAGCATCAGACGCTCTCCAGTGTTGCTTTGCACCAGGCCATCTGATGAGGCTCCTTTGTAGATCATATCCCCTTCATTCGTCACTTCGGGAAGTCCATGTTTACTGTATGGAGGTTGTGTATGCACCTGTTCGTTGATAGAATTGTTAAGGTAAAACTGCGATGTCCACTCCAAAGTTTTCTCCGACCCTTCAAATGTGCGAACCTTGGCATGTATGTGAATAGCTCTGCCTTCATACCAGCCTGGATAAACCGTAGTGAATCGAACAGTCCCATTATCGTCTGTTAGTTGATATCCACGAAGGTACATCATTCCCCCAGTGCCAGCGTCCTGAACACCTGAATAGACTCCCTGGGAATTGGCATGCCAGATATCTACTTGTGCTCCACTAAGAGGTATACATGAACCCTTATCTACGTCATAGACGTGAAGTACAAGATGCAATGGAATGCCTTGTTGCACTGAACCGTCTGAGGGATCTGACCTGATGTCAGAACGATTGGGCATATCATCAACAAAGTACGGGCCTTCGATTTGTTGGGGTGTACCTTCTTCTTCGATTAATGAGGGTGTCAGTGTGCATGTCTGGTTTGTTGATGCGCTGATTTGAGTTGCAGACAGCTCGGGAGATGGCGGTCCGAACTGTCCAGGAAAGGGCCCAGGAGGAGGAGATGCCATCCCTTGGTTTGATGTAATTGATTGCGCAGAAGCTAGATTAGATGCTAATTCTCCTCCTCCTCCTTCTTCTTCTTCTGCTGCTGTAAGAACAGTTAGTGCATGTAAGGACAATGCAATGGCAATTACGATAATTCTTTTATTTTTTATAATTGTAATATGATTCATTTTATATCTTTTAGAGTATGTTATCCTATTGGTGTGTATTATTATTTAATACTCTTCATATCTTTAGAACAACGGTAGCGATAGTAATAATAGTAATTAATCTCATCATAATCCTCTGATAATTTCAAGCGATTCTAATCTATTCAACATGTTTTCCATTATTGTATTCTGGGCTCTTGTCGAGAGGTAAATCATTCGTCATATTCTTTGCATTTGTTCTTGAGGACATTTACATTTTCTGTCTAGTTAGTCGTCATCTTCATTAATATTTTGTTTTTTTAGATTTAACAAAGATGATAACAATATAGATAGGGAATAGTGATATGGTAATAACACTACTATTAAGATTTAGTTCCCCCATTTTCTTCATATAACTAGCTGGTTGTTACTTTACCGTTGCGGCTTATTTATCTGTAGTATACGCTATTCGTAAACAGGTTTACCGTCAGAATTATACCTCTTAACTCTCCGTTGACTGCCTTCTCCCTGTGGAGAGGAGGATGATGACGATTGAGAGTAAGAAGACTCTCCAGCAATTTCTGTAGTAGCGGTTGTTCTTGGTCTACGTGCTCTTGTAATAAATAATATTACTCCTAATCCTATCATGAATCCAGCAGTTGTAGCAAACATGAACATTTGGTCAGCCATTATTATTATCATCATACATAATAGTCAGAATTAAACATGTCGGTAACAACTGCTGGGAGCGGTATTTGAGCTCATAAGAAATAATTGGAGATTCTTTAGATTAATGCAATTTGTATGGCTCTCTCCACTTAACAATAAGACTATAGCTTGATACACATATTATATTGTCTTATGTTCAAAAGAAGTGACTTATAAAATATATAATTTTTTATTGTTATGCATTACACTTTTGTACTTTTCAGGTCATTCATTTTGGAAAAATATCCCTGCAAAAAAGCAGCATATCTTTGTCTTAGTTATCATATAAGATTAAGAAAAGTATCTTTTTTCAGCATAGAATTGGATTTAACGCCATAATAAGCCAAAGAACAATAAGATATCTTATTTCAGAAGATAAGAAGAAGAGTTTGTTAGAATTTATGATTGATATTCTCATTGATGAGAATGAAATATGCTAATGAAAGTATGAAATAATAATATAGTGCATGATTATGGAGGTGAATTGTTGTTAGCAAAAAACCATAATTCTTGGTATCCTGATATTCATCATATTCCGTTAGAAATAAATTATTTTGCTAAGAGAAATTTCTTGAAACATGGCTAAAAGATATGAGAAGTAGCGCACAAGTTATCTGCACATATACACACACAGCACACAACACACATAGATGTGATAGCGTACATGCCATGCACCGATATATATTGTAATTAATGCATATAGAACATCATTTACATTCATCGTATATGAAAGAGAGAAAGATAGATAAAGAAGCATATTATAAAAAGAAGATCTATTCAATACATGAAGAGGATAGAACCTAAAGTTTAGACATAATATTATAATTATAGTTTATATACAAATTTATATACAAGAGAAAAAAGATGCAAACAAGTAGGGAGAGCACATATACACGCACAATAAATAAATGATACTATGGTAAGACAGCTTATTGATTTTCAAGGAACATGATGAAAAAGATCAACAAAAAAGCAAAGTTATAAAAATATCAAACCTTTAGTGTAGCAACATATGAACCAATTTCATGAAAGTTTCATGAAACTTTCATGAACTTTAACATCACCCTTTTTTGACAAGTTAACTTATAATACACAGAGTAGTTTCTAGATTAACCACTATAGGAAAACGTTACCATTTAACAGAAACAACAATATACAAATTAGTTAGATTCAAAATTATAGATTAAGAATGTACGATAATGTTTTAGAACAGTAATTCAGTATATTTCATGATAAGATTGTAATAGGCGAAACAAATACTTTTGAAATTAGAATATGAAAAATGTATGAGTAGAGAAATAGCCCAATTAGAAGCATAGTAAGCTAGATAGGATTCAGCGAAACGATTATTACTTATATGGATACCCTGTAAAGAATATTATACGACAAATTAAGCATTTTAATGCCTAGCGAAATCTTAAAAATGCTTTCATGTTGCTTAGAAATAATATGCGTGTGATATAGAAAGAAAATGACTTCGATAAAAAAGCCTCCTCAATGGGGCATTGAACCTGTACCTTTACAGTACAGAGTACTCAGAGAAAGAGATTACTTCATACTCTGGTCTAGTTTGGGAGTAGGTTTATTAGTTTTCTCTGCAGGGTCGTTTCTTTCTGATGCTAGTTTTATAGATGCTATTCTTGCAATTGTTATAGGTTCTCTTGTAGGTTCTTTTCTTCTCGCTTTAGCTGGCAAGATTGGAAGTGACAGCGCAATACCATCACTAGTAAGTATGAGACCATCATTTGGCATTTATGGATCTTATCTTCCTGCTATGTTAAATGTAATACAGCTCATTGGCTGGACTATTTTTGAAATTATGATAATGTCAAAAGCTGCAGAGATGTTAGTTGGTAAATTTATTCCCTTCTATGTCTGGGCGATAATATTTGGAACATTTGTCATTCTACTTGGTATCCTCGGTCCCCTTACAGTAATAAAACAATGGCTTGGAAAATTTGCTATATGGCTGGTTTATGCATCATCTATAATAATGATTATTAGTTTGCTAATGTCAGAAAATCTTCCAAAACTCTTATCATCGCCGGGTAGTGGAATGTCCTTCTTCTCAGCCCTTGATATTGTAATAGCTATGCCAATATCTTGGATGCCTGTTGCAGCAGATTATAACAGATTTGCAAAAAATAGTAATAGTGCATTAAGAGCGACAATTATAGGTTTTGCAATAACAAATATTTTATTTTATTTTGGAGGGATATTGCTAGGTGTGACTGATGTTGTTCTGATAATTGGTGCTATTCAATCAATTTTTTATGGATTTATTATACTGATACTCATAGTAACTGAGACTGATAATACCTTTGCAGATGTTTATTCTGCAGCAGTCTCTACGCAAAATATCTACCACAAAATAAATCAGCGATATTTGATAGTTGGATTTACATCTGTTAGTACTATTCTTGCTATGATGATCCCTATCGCACAGTACGAGACCTTTATTCTTTTGATAGGTGCTGTTTTTGTGCCTTTATTTGGAGTAGTTCTGTCTGACTATTATATTGTAAGGAATCGTAAATACACAGAAGATATGCTATTTGGAAAATCTGCCTTAAAGATTGGATTTACAGCTATTATATCTTGGTCTGTAGGTGTAGTAGTATACTATCTTTTATCACCGCTTTCACCAATTCATATGGCAGAACTACCTAAAATAGGCGCCACAATTCCCAGCATTATTGTATCATCATCACTTTACCTTATTATGGTACGACTCAAGGGCCATAGAGAAAGAAAAGTGAGAGAGCCAGCTTCGTAGAGAGAGAATAGATGGATATAAATAAACAAGAGATATAGAATCATCTTTTTATTCTTGTCCATAAAATAAAGGATTTGATAATACTTTGCCACTGATTGATAAAATGTGAGCAAACATTAAGCCTTAAAAAATGGCTTTGTATAGTACTCTTTTTTATTACTTGAAAATAAAAGGTAATAATAATAATGATGATGAACATATTAACTTACTATCAGAACTAAGTATCATAATGTTAGTATTTCTAATACTAGAGAAAATCCTGGTGTCATTATATTTATAATAGTGAACGCATGTGGGAAATATCATCGGATAATTACTGCTTGAAATATCTATCTAATCAGTTCATTTTTTACAAAATTTTGAACCTTAGTAGTTCGATGTTAATATAAAACAGGATAATACCATTAATAACAACCTTTTTTAAATTTTATTCATTTATTTATACTTCTGCTCTATATATTGCACTCTTACGATATTCTTATTTACCTTTCATAGCATCCTTAAGCAACATAATCTGCTAAACAACAAGCAGCAATAGCAATATGCAAAATTAATATATCTATATCTTAGTGTTCAGGATTAATTTTTTCTTATTCATTTTTAGTTTGACATTTCTACTCATTATAGTCTTAATCTCTCTTTTTGTACTTGCCTTTATACGCGATTGAATATCTTTTATAATCCCAAATTGCTCCTCGATATACTGACTTTAATAGTTGATTATTTCCGCCAATTCCTTTATTGAGCAGATTATTCTTCTAATTCTTCATATAATTATCATCGCATGCTGTCATACTTTTTCTCCCATAATATAACGATTATAAATTGGTTGAGTAGTAATTGAAAAGCAAAGGTTGTTGACTTTGCTCTTCTTTGCACTTATTTTACATCTGCAATATTATCATAGTAGTTGTGATAATTATAATAGATAATAGAAACATATAATTACAATAGTAATAATAATGATGAAAATTTGCAAAAGTACTGTCTATTTGAAGGATATGCTTGTAATACATATACACGCATAATGAGCACGCAACTTAAAGACTTATAACAATACTAGTAACAACATTGACGTTTTCCAAACTCCTATTGTAGGTAAAAAATTCTGCATATTTAATTCTGTATATTATTATATAAGATAAAACTGAATGTAAATCTAGAATATTATATACAAAAAAGATATATGTTGGGCAATGCCGATTTCTCGCACCAATGAACAAAAAGAATCAAGGAATCGTAAGACTATCTGTCATCGCCATATCAGCTATACTTGTAGCATCATTATTTGTTATGGGTACTAGCCGATTTATACCTGATGCAATGGCACAAAATGTTACTAATATGACAGGCGGAGCAACTAATATGACAGGCGGAGCAGCAGGCGGAGCAACTAATATGACAGGCGGAGCAACTAATATGACAGGCGGAGCAGCAGGCGGTGCAACTAATATGACAGGTGCAGCAGCAGGCGGTGCAACTAATGCGACAGGTGCTATGGTAATGATTCCTCAAGCCGCTATGACTTCGATGATGGCCGATATAGATACCGTCAGGGGTGCAATAGATGAGGGCGATACAGAAGCTGTAGATGCATTGGATAACGTCGAAATGCAACTACGAACTGCAGCAGGTCTTCCTCCAGCAGAAGCAGGAGCTGAAGAAGTAGAAGCAGGAGCTGAAGAAGAAGAAGCAGGAGCTGAAGAAGTAGAAGAAGGAGCTGAAGCAGAAGCAGAAGGAGAAGCTGAAGACGATACAGAAGGAGAAGCTGAAGACGATACAGAATAACATTCGAATTTAAAATCGACAAACTATTCTTTCTTATTTTTTATCTACAATAATTGTGAGTATGAGTTAGAGAGTTGTTTTATACGAAAATTTAAAAAACAATATCAAAGAATTTTAAAAATCAACATAATATAGATATAATATTTAAGTTACGATAAATGAGCAAAAGAACAAAAATCTGTGTTTGACGATAAATTAAATTTCTCTCTAAATATGTCTTAATTAGATGTGTGTTTTTTATGGATGGTTAGACAATATTATTACAAATCATTTTTTTTGTTGTTAAAGCATTTTCACTCTGACTCTTCCTGAACTGTATATCTCTATTATCTTGAACTTATTTCAATTAGCACAATAACTAATAGCAATTCTTATGTATTCTTATTATCAAATGGTCAACTATATCCATGCTATATAATTATTAACTATGACTGATTTAGTGAGAAGATGGCAGATCCAATCTCTGGAGTTATCAGTTTTGTAGTGAGTGTAATTATTTCTACGATTATAATATACATTGTTACAAAATTATTTGGAGAAAAAGAAGGAATAAAACAAGCATTCATAACAGCTATTATTGGAGCAGTCGTCTATAGTGTAGTATATTTTCTACTAGGTAGAGGTATAATAGCAGCAATAGTTGGTGGAATTGTTTGGTTATTAGCATTGCGGGCATTATATGGCATGGGTTGGCTTAAAGCATTGGTAGTTGCAGTCATTGTATGGATAGCAGCTATGATTGTTGGCCTTTTATTGCCTACTGCACCAGGACCATTATGAGATTAAATAAACAATAGAGACATAACTTACAGAATATCTTTTTTATTTTATTTTATTTTATTTTATTTTATTTTATTTATCAGTACACTAAATCATTGGATAGTTGTTTTTCATCTACTCCTTGCTTCAACGCTCCTCTTCACATTGACTGATTATGATATTGCATCTCATCTGTTTTTCTAATAAAAAGAGATTAATGTATATACTTTTTTTCTATCTTACAATTCTTATTTTTGATTATGAATTAAAATAATAATCCTCAACATAGATGTATCTTCGCATTTTGGTATATCATATTTTTCCAATAAATTTGGCAACCGACCCATCATATTATTATCCTTCTATAATTGATTTTTATAGTTGCAGTACGAACCCAACAACTAAGTGGCTAAATTTCGATAAATTGAAGTAATTCTCTCGTTCTTCTCTTTTTGCTGATTCTTATTTAATCTGTTATCTTCTCTATTATCAATTATTTGTATGGAAGTATTTATGGTAGAAGGTAGGAAGGATTCAGGGATATTATATTTCATTAGTAGAAATATGTTCGATAAACAACTGATAAACAACTAACAAACAAATACAGAATCAAGACATTAGCAAATATATGATTATTCAAGCAACTAAATTGAATGTTGCGTTATGTTATAACATCTAATGATTAAAAATCAGAAGCACTATTACTTATTTCCCAAGCTTGAGGATCACAGAGACATATTTTTTGAAGAGTGTACTCCCTCCCTGCGAGGTGTTCAAACATTATAAAGCTGATTTCACACCTATATATATGATTCATATATGAATGGAAACCAAATTCAGAAAGACAATAATCATGCAGATATAGAAATTCTAGAATATGGTGACATTTACTTCTTTTATAGGCCAAAAAAAAATTCTGAAGAAGTCAAAGGTATCGAAGACATAAGAAGGTTTTTCATGGTAACTGCACCTGAAGAAACAGGCGAAAAGAAAATGGGAAGGAAAAAAGAAATGTATAGGCTAATTGTGATAGGCAAAAAATCACTTCCAGAAATTAGAAAGACGGAAGCCAGAGGATCTGAAAGGTACTGGGGAAGAGTTGGAGGGATTTTTGAGGATCCGAAAGAGCTTACAAAAGAGCTTTTCTCAGACGAGTTTCGAAAAGGAGATATAGCAAGACCTGTAGGGGAGGGAAAGTATGCAATAGTAAAGTATCAAAAGCACACCGAACTTGCATATATTCTAGAAATGCCAAAAGAGCCTGGCGAAGCACAAAAAGAATTAGGTATAGAGAAGGAAGCAAGTTATGTGATTTCAGTTATTAATCCAAAGAAACCAACGCCACAGGGTTATCCAAGTGCAGATCAACCTGCAAGCTATCCTGAGCATATATTAAATGAGTTTGAGGAAGCTGAAAATTTCATCTCATTAGCAAGAAATTTAAAATATATAGATTATCAGAACTCCCAAATAATGCTAATTGGTGCAAGAGAAGGAAGAGATGCAATAAAGAATGAGATAGGGATAGATATAAATGATGAACAAGAAACTCAACAGTCAGCTGACATATTCACAAAGCTCAAAGTACGAAAGGATCAGGTCCCAATAAAACCATTAACGGAAGGAAAATTAGAATAAAAATTTAATTTTAAATTTCTGATTTATTGGCACACTTTACATTATAGAGGAAGTTACTTACCTATTTGTATCACACAATAGTTCCCATTCAAAATAGCCATCACTATTTTGCTATTTCATTGATGATACAGACTACAATTTCTAAATATGAGTCGAGTGTATTTTGTTAATAATAGTAGCTGAATATACAATAGTCATTTGTAATACTCTTTAGTTTTGAATGTCATGTGAAAGGAGCCTGGAGGATCAACTCTCATGAGGAAACCCATTCTTGATTTTGTATAAATATTTCTATCTTTCTGTTACTTAATTCTTCTCTCTCTCTAATTGCATTAAATCCTTCTACATCATAGATTATAGAAGTCTAAGAAAGACATTTCAAATAGTAGCCGTGATACAATAATATAATATGAGTAATTTTGCCGTAGATTATAATAAATCTACAATACAGTTTGAAAGCCATCTGGAAAAATTAAAAGAACCAACCAAAACTCTGATGATCGATTTAAGAAATTTTGTGAAATCTCTTGGTGATAATGTCATAGAAGAAGTTAGACCACATAGAGTAATTTATGCCAAGGGCTTGACATTTCGAATATTTCTTGATATTCAGCCAATGAAGGATTCCCTAATAATTTCTATACGGCTCGGCAGAAATAAACCATCTATGATACAAACTATTAAGACTCCACAAGATCTTGAAAATATCAAAAAAGAAATTGTAACTGCATACAAAACAATTCAATAATAATTGACTTTGAATTCACGAAACTCACCAGTATACTTTTCATAGTTTATGTCAACATCATCAACTGTAGCCTTAGGTGGTCCTGCATAACACCACTCTATCACCTCATTGACGTCCATTTCATTTCCTTCCAAAACTGTCTCCACTCGTCCATCTTTTAAGTTGCGCACCCAGCCCATTACACCATGTCTAGTAGCTACAATCTTTGTATTTTGTCTAAAATAAACCCCCTGTACTCTACCTCGAATAAACACATGTGCTCTAATTTTCCTATCATTCTTATTATTTGATCCTTTATCAGAGGGAAATTGGGATGATATAGGCAATGCAATCAACAGTTTGCTTAATTAAAATATATAAAAAAACTCTACTCATAAAGAAAAAGGTAGTTAGGCTAGGCGAGATCTCCGCCTTCTTCTACAAACAACTGTTCATAAGACGTTCCTCTTCTTACAAGTTTATAGTCTCCATCACTAGTTTTCATTATGATAGGTGGTTTTGTTTGACAGTGAAACGGCATATTGAAGACTGTGGAGTATGCTCCAACATTATAAAATGATATATATCTTCCAATAGTGGCTTCACTCAGACTTGATGCGTTGGAAAGTGGAAATACATCATATGTATCACACAGACGGCCTGCAAGATGGATATTCTTTGGAGTTATTGGATTTGTCTTTTGCTCTTTACCATCAAGTACTGGAACTACCTCTTGTGGGTATTCCTGTTTCAAAAGAGCAGCATCTAACAATAGATGATAACCTGCATCAACTATGACAATCTTGTGTTCATTGTACTCTTTTGTATTTACTATCCTAGAAACTAACATTGATGATTCGGCTACTAGAAATCTTCCGCTCTCGATAATAAGTGTGAATTTTCCATGATGTTCTGCAAGTTGATTCAGCTTAGCCAAATAATTTTCAGCCATTTGGGATGGAGTAGGAACAGGATCATTATAGAAAACCGGTGTCCCCCCACCAATATCAAATGTATTAATCTGAAAGTTCTGATATTCCTTCTTTATCTTCGTTATGAATGCATCCATTTTGTCAAATGTATGCGCATAGCAAGAAAAATCTGTAATCTGCGATCCAAGATGAAAATGGAAGCCTTCAAATTTCAGTAGATCATTATTCATCAAATGCTTTACCATTTTGGTTGCGCTATCAATTGTTCCGCCATTTAATGGAACGCCAAATTTGCCATTTTTGTACGATGCACGAACCTCTGCTTTAACTCCCACCTCAGGATTCACTCGGATCATCGTTAGTGGTTTGACATTCATTTTACTAGCCGCTTTGGCCAAATTTGTCACTCCATTAAATGAACTAACAACAATCCTTCTTACACCGGTTTGCAGTACTTCTAAATATTCTTCTAATTCCTCGGTCACGCTTGTATAGATGATGTTTTCAGGGTCTCCTTTACACTCCTTTAAAAAACGAAGTTCCCCAATTGATGTCAAATCAAAAGTTATTCCGTCATTAATGAATGTGCGTAGAATTGCTGGGCTGAAGTTTGCCTTCATCGAGTATGCAACTTTTACAGGTCCATTGAATTTTGAGTATGCATTATGTAGTTCCCTAGCTTTTGCGTGCAACGTATCTTCGTCGATTAGATAAAGCGGTGTTCCATATAGTGCGACTAATGTGTTGATGTCACTTGGTTTTGCAAAACGGTTTAACGCTGGTGTCGTCAGATTTTGATTTTTCACCAGTTGGATTTGAGAATTTTTCATCAATTTTTTTAATGTGTTTTTATTTGTAAAACACATAACTTAAAAACATTGCCTAAGTATTATTGCTTGCAATAAAAATCAGTCAAAATGTTTTAACTGATTTTGTAAAAATATTTTTTAGATATTGCACTGTTGATCTAATTGAAGCAGAAAAACTTTATTATGAAAACTATTCTATGCTACTAATTCTATTATGCTTAATCTATCTAATATAATCAATGTTATGATGATTAATATGACTCGTATTATGTCTATTCGGCTATATCATATTTTTTATGTATATGATTATTACTTAATCGTTAATGCTCCATTGTTGATAATGCCAAACAATGATAGAGTTAAGATATAATTTTTGTCTATTATCCTATCATTATTCCTATATAATGATTCTTTGACATTAAATTTAATGCATTTAGTCCGTATAAGAAGAACTCACGAGTAAATGAGTCCTTTTCTTTGACTTGTAAAATAAAATAAAATAAAAAGTAATAAAATAAAATAAAAAGTATTGGACAGGGCAGCAGTTTAGAGTTTTTTTATTTACCTGTAATAAGGTACGGTAACCTTTTCACCAGGCTTTCCTTCTCTTTGTGTCTTGATCTTTCTCACTGCTTCCTCAAAGTGGCGCATCATTACATGTGCTTCTGAAGCATGTTTTGCTGCTTCCTCTGGCGTAGGATATTTTGCCAAGTACTCATGCAATACTAGAGAAACTGCAGTATTGGCAACAGAGCTAGTATCAGCACCGCTAAAACCCTCGGTGAGCTCAGCAACTTTCGTCAACTCTACGTCAGGACCAATTGGTTTATCCTTTGAATGAATTTCAAGAATTCTTTGTCTTGCTCCTTTATCTGGCATTGGAACGAATACAATCTTGTCAAATCGTCCTGGCCTAAGTAACGCAGGATCTATCATGTCAGCTCTGTTTGTGGCTGCTAATACTACTACTCCAGATAATGCCTGAATTCCATCTAATTCTGTCAGCAATTGTGATACAACTCTCTCAGTAACCATGCTGTCTCCACCCATACCCCTTGTTGGAGCAATAGAGTCTATTTCATCAAAGAATACTACACATGGCGCTGCTTGTCTTGCCCTTCTGAATATTTCCCTGATACCTCTCTCTGACTCTCCAACCCACTTGCTTAGCAATTCAGGTCCCCTTACACTTATGAAATTAGCTTCTGATTCTGTGGCCACAGCTTTTGCAAGAAGTGTCTTACCTGTGCCGGAAGGTCCATGCATTAACAAACCTTTTGGCATTGCGTGCCCTAGTTTAGTATACAAATCAGGATATCTTAATGGCCATTCTACTGCCTCCTGTAATTCCCGCTTGACTTCTTCTAGTCCGCCTATTGCAGACCATGGGATATCTGGTGATTCGAGATAAACCTCTCTCATGGCAGATGGCATTACTTCTTTCACTGCGTTTTCAAAATCACTCATTGTCACTATAAGTTTGTTCAAAACTTCGGGAGCAAGTTTCTCATCTTCCAAGTTAAGTTCAGGCAGCAATCTTCTCAAACATTTCATGGCTGCTTCTTTGCACAAATATTCAAGATCAGCACCTACAAACCCATGAGTGACTGCTGCAACTCTATCCTGATCTACATCTGTATCTAATGGCATGTTCCTAGTATGAATCTGTAATATCTCTAATCTACCACGTTTATCAGGAACTTTGATCTCAATTTCTCTATCAAATCTACCAGGACGTCTTAACGCAGGATCTATAGCATTTGGTCTGTTAGTAGCAGCAATTACAATGACTTTGCCTCTTGCTTCAAGACCGTCCATCAATGATAATAACTGCGATACTACTCTTCTCTCAACCTCACCTGTTACTTCTTCTCTCTTTGGAGCAATAGAATCTATTTCATCAATGAAAATTATAGATGGTGCTTTTTCTTTTGCTTCCTTAAAGATTTCCCTTAAGCGTGCTTCAGATTCTCCATAGAACTTACTCATTATTTCAGGTCCCGAGATACTGATAAAATGAGCATTACTCTCGTTGGCTACTGCTTTTGCCAATAGAGTTTTACCTGTACCTGGTGGACCATAGAGAAGTACCCCTTTTGGTGCTTCAATACCTAACTTCTCAAAGATTTCTGGGTGTCTTAAGGGAAGTTCTATCATTTCTCTAACTTTTTGGATTTCTTCCTTTAATCCACCAATATCCTCATAAGTAACCTGCGGCACTCCCCTTAAGGTCTCGCCCTTTTCTGCGATATGGAATATTGTCTTTTGTGTAACC
>DASQRW010000027.1:0-15944 GCA_035642715.1 Nitrososphaeraceae archaeon
TATATAATAAAGGTCTCCGTTTGAAGAAGTTAGGAGAAACTAACCAATCCGATAAATTTCTAAAAGAAGGTGAGAAGAGAAACTCATAATATAAGGGAGGATTCATAGGTAAATATGAGAAGTCTCATGTACTAGTTCAAATCTTTAAGTAGCAAATATTTGATTGTTTATATTACTCATATTCTTATTCCATCTTTTATTACATAGCCGTAGATAATCCATCTACTAACAAAAATAAATTATCATAAAAGTATATTAATAGTGTATCTCACAAATTAAGCGAACATTAGTCAAAGCAGAAGAGAGATGATATAATAATACTATTTATACAAAAAAATCTATCTAACTTTGATGAACGATAAAACAAAGAAGTATACGGTGAAATGCCAAGTATGTGGTAAAGAGATTGGAGACACATCAAAGCCAGATTTTGCAGAACAACATATTAATGAAAATCCAGGTCATCTAGAATATAGAGTAATTGTAGAAATGATATCACCTGCTGTTCCAGATCCTCAACCAACTTTAAATGCAGCCAATGTTCCGCAAAAGTAACGGGTTGGCCACAATTACCACCATAGTTACAACGACTAGAAGTATAAAATTAGCAGCTGTTTCTGATGGCATCAAATAATAGCCAAAGATTAGCTTTAATAACTTTTAATTACTAATTCTAAATATGTCAGAGAATATAGAAAACGAGGATTCAGAAATAGAAGAAGAAGAAGGTGAGGAAAATAGAAAAGAATTACAAGAGAGAGCAGATGCACGCGCAGAAGAAAAAGGAAAAGGATAATCAGCACAAGAAGGAGTAGAGACAAGAGAAAAGAAAGCCGTAAATAAAAGGAAGAATGTAATTTTTAGCTTTGTTCTGTTTCATAGAGATGCAAACTTTGGCATTGTATTCATTGCCGTTGCAAGAGCTTTCCATCTAAACCATAATTTTTCATTTATCATTTTTGTTTTATAAAGACGAAATATAAATTCAAATAAATCTATCAATGCTGCTATAATATAGTATTCATCTGAATATCTACTAGTGCAAAACGTTCTGCATAAAGAGGACTTTCTTTAGCCATTTTTGTAAAAACTTTATTTCCTTCAAGTTTAATCCTTGCTTCCATTATTCTAGCATATATTTGGTATTCGCTTTGTATTGTATCTATACAATTTTGCTTTACTTGTTAAAATATAAGTTTAGTACAGCAAATTTATTTAGCAATAGTAAGTCCATAATCAAGGCAGATGGGGTAAACAAGATGATTTTATAGTAATGGGTTGGTAGCTTTGAAGGAGAACTAATGACTGTAGCAATGAGTTAATTATGATACAATACAGCACCTATTCTAAAAAATAGAAAATATAGTATCAATAAATTAAAGGTGGGCTGGAAAAAGTTTAATGTCTTATTTACAAAGTGACATCAACGATGAATCCTCATCATAAAGTAATAGTCATTTTGACTTCTATCATTATAGTTGGGCTAATTGCTATTCCAATTGGTAATCCAAGGTTTATTGATAGAGCAATAGCACTTGAAGTATCATTTATTGTATTAGCTATACTTGTCTGGTGGAGAGGCTGTAGAAGAAAAGCACTCTACATTTGTATAGCACTTGCAGTAGCAGTTATTATAGGTAATAGTTTAACACCACGACATGTTGAACTGATGATAACCTTTGCAAAGCCACTTAACTCTATTGTCTTAATCTTTGGTGGATATATTTTGCAGGCTGCTTTATTATTTACTAGTTTGAGAGCTATAATAATAAGTGATAGAAGACGAGGACCACCGCCACCCAAGCCGCTAACATTCTCTCATTGATTATTTCAGGGATCATTGGAACTTAAGTAAAATTAAACACAAAATGCACCATCAATATTATATATCTTTATCAAATATAAAAGAGAATAAAAGTGCTTGAGTAATAGTCATTTTAGCTGTTGAAGACACATTGAGCATTTGAAATCTATCTAGAATCTTTTTGTTATGTAATCATAATTTCTTTTAGTTTTTGTAACTTGCTAACACACTCTTCTTTTAGAAGATCAAAATAGACTTGTTGGCTGTTCGTCAGATTCATACAAATAACCTTGTATTTTCTCGGTTGAATCTACAATGAACACAGCAAGAATCTTTTCATCTACTTCTACTAAATGCTTGGCCTTGTCGTAAGACATATTTCATTTTATTATTATTTGTCTTGAACACATAAGGATAGCGATCTTTCATGACACCACATATTCTCGGGTTTGGAAGCAACGAGACTTTTACCTTCTTCTTCCACTCCTCCTGTCAATAATATTGTGGATCTGAGCAAATTGGCTGGGGATAAATCAGAGTATTTTGCGCAAGCAATAGGTAAATATATTATGCGGCATGATGTTCCTTTTTCTAATTTTCTTTGGAAGTATTGTTGGAAGCCAAAATTATTCTCGAAAGTTATCATAAAGAGCAGTATATTGTAGTGGCAATGATAAGTTTCTCTCTATTTATCTATCTATTTGTTTAACTTATTTACAAAGAACTTTATATAAAACAAATCAGGATATATTATTTGTATGTTAGAAAATCTACATCTAGTCGCATACGTAACACTTGGATTTGCAATTAGCTATCTAGCACTTGAAGGAGCGTGGCATTTTACAGCCTGCAGAATCAAAGAAGATAAGTCAATACCACCATGTATTTTTAAGCAAGTAAAAACTAGGTTTATCACAAGCAGCAAGATGGTATAAATAAATAAAGAAAAAGGTTGATTCTATTAGATGTCCAGCTATAAATAAATAAAGAAAAAGGTTGATTCTATTAGATGTCCAGCACTAATAATAGAAAAAGGCTAAAATCACAAAGAATTAAATCATCATCATTAAAAGCAAATTCTAAACTATATAGTAAATCGTCATCTTCTTCTTCTTCTTCTGTAAATACAATAGAAATATATCGAATCGTCATGCGAGATGGCTTTCAGTATTTTGAAATAGAATAACTAATACACTATAAAACATCTAAAAAGATACGACTTGAAATAGTGTATACATAAAATGTCATGCAAAAATATTTGTATAGACTATAGAGCTAAAAAGTCATACGAGCAGCTATTATGAAGATGGTCTCAAACGGTGTACACAATATGAGGTTTTTATAAGATGTAATAGTACAAGGTGTCCATGTTGTAGAGTAAGCTTAAGAATAAAAGCCCGCGATGCAAGAATAAGAAGAAAACTAAAAACACAGAAGTTTTCAACCGTGTCCTTATACACAACCTATTAACAAAGAAGACATATGCTAATATTATCATGTAAAGATGTAGGATTTGATTGTAATCATGTTGTCAAAGCTGGGACGGAAGAAGAAGTTATAAGAAATATTACAGAACACGCCATGAAACAACATGGTATGAAAGCAGAGACTATGACTCCAAAAATGAAAGAGATAATTAGAAACTTTATTCACAGCAATTGTTAACTCTTTTTTAGAATCCGCAGATATATATTAATAACAACTAAGTTGTTGCAACTATATACATGAAAAAAGAGAAGAATAGGGAAGCTACATTTACATTAATTTGCCCCACAATCAACCAAATAATAATAATAGCAGCAGCAGTAGTTTATCCTTGTCTCAGATTATCAATGACATTCCTCTAGACAACTTTTAGAACCTAAAAAGGCAAGTAATTGCTATATTTTACTTTACTACCATTACAGGACATGTTGCATAAGTTACTACTTCAGAAGCAACACTTCCAAGCAACATTTTTGTAATGCCTGATCTTCCCCTTGTACCAATTACAATCAAATCAACATTTTCACTTTCAGCATAGTTTAATATGGCACCTTCCACTGACATTGGAATATCAATGATTTCTGTTTTTAATTGAATATTATTTTCTTGAGCTTTCTTTCCAATCTTATCAAACCATTGCTGAGCTTCAACCTTATCATTTTCTTTTACTATTACAGTTAACACAATTAACTGAGCGTTATCTTTTTTTGCCATTGCAATCGCATAACCTGCTGCGTTAATTGATGTTTCTGAGCCATCAACTGCAACCAGTATCTTTGAAAATTTCTCTTGTCTTTGTACCAAGTACACTATTATTTTATTAAGTCTTAAATAGTTGTCTAATTTATTATATATTAAAAAAACAAATGATAAACACAGAAACAAAAAAGATTCATAATTCACATTGGCTTAAGAAGAGGAAAGTGTTTGTTGTTATTGTTGTTGACATAAAATATTCTAGTTTCTAATATTGTCTTTATAGACAACTGCTTTTAAGTTATCAGATGCCTAATCCTGGTTGCTGTCCTCTCATTTTAAACTCTCTAATCCTCACTAAAGATCGCATAATATATGAGAATACTGCTCCCCATACTAGATGAAATGCTATTGCGCCAAGTGCAATTTTTTGGATTAACTGGTTCATATCTTCTGATAATAGAGGATACTGTAATTCTGACTCTAGACTAACAATGCGTTGGATAGATGGTTGAATGAATAATGAGGTTAATGGCAAGAATAATACTAACCATATTACGATCCCTGCTCCCATACCAGTTAATGTATTTTGAAGTGGATTGAGCATGCGTATTTTTTTCCATCTAATTCCAATGGCTCCAAGAACTGCTCCTATTATAGTACCAGTTAGTAAATGTAGTCCAAAACCCATGTACGCTGCATTTATAACGTTGTTTAACCCCAAGCTAATACCCATAATAGAATAAAATGTACTTATTTGCAGACCTAGTACCACTTCAGATGCCGCGATAACTGTAGATATAGACCAAGTTGCTATAAAGCCAGCAAAAGCTCCATACACTGCTCCTTTATACGTTAAGATATTTGTTTTTTCTTTTCGCTTTTCATTTTCCAATTTTATTTTCTCCAGACATCATAATAAAGCATAAATTGTCGTACCTATGACTATCTCCAACTTTCATCATATTAGCCTGAACATAAATATAATTTGATATTTTGTTTATTCTTATTAAATCATACTTAGAGTATAACAGAGAATTATTTTCAAATAGCATCTATTGATACTATATAACTTATAGAATAAAACATTTAACATATGTATTGTTAATACATGATAATAATAGTTGACAAATACTTTTATGTAATTAGATATTCCTTGGTTTGGACTATTCCACCGACTTCTGTAGGCTTTCCAGTACAAGCTCGCATATCGCCTATCCCGTGAGCAAATATTGCCATATCAAGCTCTATAGTTCCAACATCTGTTCCAGCAATATACTGTGCTGGACAACAAGGTCTAATCATCTTTGCAAAAGACTTCATCCAAGCTACTCTGTCTACATTATTGAGATCAGCGATTATACCTCCTTTTGCACCACCAAATGGAAGACCAGCAGCAGCATATTTCCATGTCATTAAGATTTCTGCCTATTTTCCGCGCAAACATATGTTATCTGGAGAGTATACATAGCTAATTAGCTCGAAGTTGTCAGGGATTATCAAATGTGCGTCCCTTAGGTGTATATGGACTAAACTAGTACTATTATTATTGCGAAACTTTTTGTTCAGTTAGTTGTTCTTGATTTTCAGTTTGAATTCTGTTTCCTCCTTTCTTAATGTCTGCTTTCATCCTGTGTCCTGCATCTTTTAAATCATCTTTTAATTTCGGACACTATATCAACTATGTTTATATTAAATACTATTGAATATAATAATTAGATTAAATAATTATGTAATTAGGTAGGTTATCATATTGCAGCGTTCAAAAAAGAAAGGCAAGGGTTCGTCTCAATAATGATATTCATCTGGTGATAATGATGGTGAAGAGGAAGGTGCTGCAGCAGATGAAGAGGAAGCAGTAGCAAGTGATGAATCAGAGGAAGATGGTGATGGAGGAGACGATGGCGGCGGAGATGGAGGAGATGGTGATGGAGGAGGAGAAGCTGAAGGATAATCTCCTCTATTTTGGTAAGCATCTAACAATGAATCAAAAAACTAAAGCATTTCTCATATCAGGTATAGCAATATTAGCGGTGAGCTTGACCTTAGAAGCGCTATATTACATGAAAAATAATGAATATATGACTAACATAGGAAAATGTTATCATAAATACAATGAATTCCATAAACAAAACGATTAGACATACTCTACTATTATCATCATAATCATCGATTATCGCGATATATGATATAGGGAATAAATAAATAAATTTACTATAAAGGATATCCTGATATTTTTATATTCTATACATATGTTGTCATGTATACCATATGAATAAAATAATACAAATATTAGGAATAGGTCTAGCTATTATAATAACGGCAACAATAGGATTAGAAGGAATATTGCAACAGCAACAATTCGCATATGCATCAACATAAGAAGAAGAATCAAGCAATGGTAACAATCCTATCGTATCTACCGAAATAAAAGACATAAATGGACAACCCCATGAGGTAATCACATACGAAGACGGAACGCAGAAGGCGAGAAACTTACAAACTGGCTTCTGTACTTATGCTAATCCTGAAGCTGAAACTACTTATGGATCTGAGGATTGTGATCCGAAAGCAAGTCTCAACCTGGCAGCAGTGTTTCAGTCGAACCCGATTATGATCAAGAAGTTCCTTTACCACCATATGGAGAAGGGGATTAGTTGATCCAAATGACTTACCAGCAGTTGAAGGAAATGAATGAATGTGATAAATATGAATAAGAATAATCTTATTCCTAAATCTTTATTATTTTTTATTACTATTGCAGTATTACCGATAACTACAATCACATTAGCACAAGCACAACAACAACGACAGACAGATGATAATGATAATAATGATGTAGGTATAACATTAGATAGAGATGTCACTTGTCAAGAATTAGATAGATTCTATAAGATAGTCGATAAGCTGGCAAACTGGCAAAGTAATCAAATAACTGATTCAGAATATAACCTTGCTCAAGATGTAGAGCTTGACTTAGTTGAAGATTTGGGGTGTGATAACTATTTTGTAGGTGAAGAATACGAGTTATGGTCATACGACAATTAATAAAATTATTTGATAGATATAGATAAGTAAATGATAACTTGGAGAAGTAGCATTCATCATAACTTGTTCTTTTGAGAATGATAAAACTAATGGTGAGGAGCTGCAACATTTTTGATGACAACAGTTGAGACGGAAAGAACGAAGAGAAGGAGGAATCAACAAAAGAGAACTGAAGACTGAACTATCTATACCGATAGATAGTATCAATAATCTAATTAATTACTTTATATCTCTAGTAAAAAATATCAATGCATAAGGAGCAGTAGCAGCACAAATAAGTGAAATAATTCTTTAGAATGACAACGTTGAATCTCTGTACAGGATGCAGCAGATGCTCTAATAAGAACCAAAGGAAACTATGATAGACAAATGTGGAGGAGAAAATATTATTATTATGCTAGATATTATTGCTGAAGAGGAGAAGAAGGCGGCGTTAATATCTAACTATGACAAGCCTAGGCGACATAATTCCATTTGACTATACGCTAAAAGGCAAACGTGTAAAGTTAACCCACACTAATGATCCCTTTACCAAGTTGCAGCCTGGTATGACTGGCACCATAAAATACGCGTTTGATAACCTCGGGATTAGGTGCATAAGTGTGAACCGGAATAGCAATCCTAAATCGGTCTTGATGTTGCTAGAGGGAATACACAAGTATGAAATTTTAGACTAGATAGATAATAGATAGATAAATAGAGATGGAAGAAGTATCGAGTTCCAAATATTTATAATTCGATTACAACCTTCCCTCGACTGTCTGATTTTAGACACTCGGGGTTTGGTTCACATTTTTTATGGGAACCATATTATCAAAAGATTGTTCTATATAGTGCTTTGAGTTTTGCCACTTTTTCTGTCAAAACTATGGTACTAGTTTTACCATTTTTTATGGGAAAACTCATCTTGATTGCCACTTTTTCCCCATTCACATTTAACTTCGTCATTAGAAAGTGGTAGTCCGGCTATCATATATTCATAACAAACAGGACATTTTTTGTAAACTATGTTGTTGGCAGCAGCAGCTGACGATGACATAATATATGATGACGCAGACCAAAAACATGATTCACACAATAGGAAATACTTTTGTTTGGGAATTCTTCTGCTATCTTCAAATATCTTCTGCTCTTCCACCTCTCCCTCCTCTTTGTATATGCTTACAATAGTAGATCATCTCTTCTCCTCACTTTGCTACTTTCTCTCTCTCCTCTCATTGTATCCAACATTATTTTTATCATTATCATTATCATTCAGATGTTTTTGCTGTTCTCCTCGTGTTGACGGAATTTCTTGATATTGCTTCAAATGTCTTTGCAGTATTAACACCTATCCTTGATAACTCCTTTAGATTTTTTCTTGTATGCTGAATTGAAGTCTTAATTGTGTCTGTATTTACAGATATCATGTTATTTGTCAATCCTATTACTGCAATTGTATTATCCGTAAATCCATTAAGTAATGAAGCATATATTTCAGTCATATTTTTTGGAGATATCCAATAATTATAGAAAGTTTTTTCCATAAGTGGAGCCCATGCTGATTGGAATAAACTAATGATCTCCTTTTGCGATTCTATGTAATCATCAGTAATATCTCGTATTGCTTCAATTGTCTGTTCTTGAGAATCATTAACTGTCTGCGTATAGCGTGGAATCTCTTTTCTTGCTTCACTTAAAGTTTTTCTAATATTATCTTTAGTATCATCTAACACTTTGTAAATTACCTTTTCTTGTTGCTGCTGCTGTTGTTCTTGTTGGATTTTTAAGGAATTACTCTCATCTGATTGGGAAGATACTTTCTCTCTATCATTTTTTTCAGTATCTCGTACAGTTGACATATTATAGGAGATTCTTAGCTTATATTTAGCAATTCTGAATTTTTTGCAATTTTTTGAAATTTTTTGAAATGCAAAAAAATACCGCTCAAATAAATCTAATTGGATCTATTTAATTGCAATTAAAACCAGATGAGTACAGCGAAAATGTATGCCAAAAGTCAATCATACTGGAAAAGGAAAGATAGAAAGTGAATGTATCACTTTTAGAATTGAAAGAAATCTTTTAGAGGAATTACGTCAAGAATCAAACGAAAAAGTTGAAAGCATTAATACATTAGTAAATCAAATATTCAGACAATACGTTAAATGGCACAACCCTGCATCCAAAACTGGATTTATGTATTGGTCAATAGCTTTGCTTACTAGAATGATAGATTTTCTTACTGATGAAGAAGTTGTTGAACTTGCAAAATACTACGTAAAAAATGAATTGAAGGGAATTATGCGTATGATAGGACAAGAATATACCGTTTCTTCATTTTTAGATGGATTTTTGACTTGGTTACGAGTGTCAAGTATAAGATACAAACATATGTCTAATGAGAATGTTGATGATTGTGCAATATATCTGAATATGGGAAGGAAATGGTCTATTTGGTTTGAAAACTATTTGCAACTTGTATTTGAGGATTTAAAAGAAAAAAATGTAGAATTAGAAGTGACAGACAACACGGTATCGTTTAAGCTTAATAAATAAGCAGGAACTATCAATATGTCTTCATGTCTTTGTCTTCTTATTTGAATTTCCTTAATCATTGCCATGAGGCTCTTAATTAAATTGACATTAGCTGCTCTCCTTAATAATTTTGAGAGGATTTGATTACTTCTACTATAGATTTTGTTACTGTATATTGGTATCGCAGGATTTTTCTTCCGTGATCACAACAACAACAACAATCACCAAGACAACAACAGGGGCAGAAACAACAGATATAATGATTGAAAATGATAAGGAGGATGATACCACAACATTGACAGCAATAATAAAACAAAGGATAAAGCAGCGGATGGAACAACTCAAATATACACATTCTAATTTATTCACTGACCAAATAATGATGTTTTCAGATATTCTATTCTACACTCTATGTTATCGTTCGATCGAAAAAGCAAGTAAAGAGGAATACCTTTTTGCTTCGATATGATGAAAAAGGAAATGGCTAAACATCAAGAAAGATATACATTGTTGGATGAATTAGCTTTGGGAGAAGAAAAAGAAGATGAGGAAGAAAAAAAGGAAAGGAGTCTTGCCTACTACTACTGACCTGGTTCAGCTTGATTCATTACAGTTGGATTCTGCATGAACAAGTACTCCTCTGCGATTCTACCATCCTCCCAATGCGCAACTGTGACCATTGTGACATTTCCTGGTAAAGTGCCAGTCACGGCTGTCCAGTTACCTGCCGCGATTTTGATCGGATGGTCTAGTATTCGGCTGTCTGGTGCAGCTGATATCGCTGCCATTGCCCATTGGACATGTTGTTCGATACCTCTTGTTGCATTGCCATTAAAGTCCACGACCAATACATCAGGGCTATGTATCTCTCTGAAAAGTGTCCAATTTCTATTGTTCCATGCTTCAAAGTCAAGTTTATCAAATCGTTCAAGGTTAGCTTTTTCTTCTTGGGTTTGTGCCACTACTATTTGAGTTTGGTTAGACGATTGTTCTTCTTGTGCCATTACGTATTCTGTCAAAGTACTATCTTCTGTATGGAATAACAACAATACAAGGAAAGCGACTGCAGCATATAGAAAAATATATTTGTACATGTGTCAAATTAATCAGGAAAGTATTTATCTATTCTCTCATTGGGGTACTTGGCATTAAGTCGTATACAAATATTCTCAAATAGATAATAGTTTGCATGACACTACATTATATAGCAATATCCGCCTTTATGGCTACATAAAGGGTATAGATACTAAAATGCTAGAATAAAAATAATTATTATTATTGTCTTTCTTTCATTTCAATGCTATTGTTGCTGCATTGGTTTTTCATTGTTGTTCCTTATTCTTCTTCCTAGGTCTAAATTCTAATTCTACTCCACGTTTATCGTTATAATTAAAGGTAAAAGATTCATTGGGTAAAATAGGAAAGCTTGACATTTTCCTGTTCAAACAAATAGGACATTTCTCCGTAGGTAATCTATCTTTATCAAAATATGTAGAGCACACCAATGACATGTTTTGCAAAGAAATGAATATGTCTTCTACAGAACCATACTTTTTTATTTTATAATCGGTAGCCAATTTGAAATGTATTAGTATTACAGTTATTACAAACAAATAAGCTTTGTTTGATTGTATTGTTTGGGATGCTTCAATTATATCTTATAGCACTTGTCGAACTCTATCTGTAAATAAATAAATGAATCAACAGCAGGAGGAGGAGCAGTATTAGCACCATTAAAAGCACTCCAGAACATGCTACATAATAGAATCATGCAAAAGAAAGGGGAGGTTCATGATTCTCATAATAATAAAGTCTATAATGAGAATCTATGTAGAGAGATAGAAACTCTGCATTGGGTGTTAGCGCAGATACTAACGCTTAAAATGTTCAGAAGATTCCCAAACTGCGTAATTGACAAACGTACAACTACCAGCAATACCACGATGAAGCTGCGCAGATATGTATCCAGGCTGCTGCTTCATGATTTCAGTCATAGCGGCGAATACCTTAGGAACTGATCGACCTCCTCTGGATTCACATTGAATTTATTGATCAGGATAACTGGGCCAACGTCTTCATCCATTTGTTGTGCAAGTTTTACTTTCTCATCGAATTCTACGAGTTTAACCATATCTATCTTTTCAGAAGCTCAATATAACTTATTTTTAGCTTTTCTTTTTAAAATGATGTGAGTAGATAACATAAATAATGATAACAATAACAATAATATGCACTAACACTTGGTATCTGTAATTGATAATTGACGTGTTCTCTGGGTACCTCTGATGATATACTCTATATGTAGTGTAGTCTGATAACAAATCCCTTTTATACTTCAATATAATATATCTAGATGGCTGATACAACAGATTGAGTGCAGCAGAGGAAGTTCTAAAGAAATTTGACGAACTTGAAGGTGCTATGAAGACACATCTTGGAAAGGTAGATGCACCACTAATCGTAGATCTAATACTACGTCAAAAAAAGGAGAATAACAATAATCCAATATACACTCTTGAGGTCTTCTTAAAGCCAAACCAGAATACTGAGGAAATCAGAAATAGAATAATTAGCGAAACAGGTATGACACCTGCATTCTACGACAACGGAACTCATCTCGTAGTTGCACACAAGATTGATTTTAACATGCTCAAGATGATAAATGATATTGACTTTGTAGAAAGGATCAGAGGGACATACTCAGGTAGTATAGCATCAATAGGCCCATCATACGACAGAGATTAGTAAAGGTATTCTACAACCGTATTTTTTAAAGTATATCCTATAGTAGCTGACTCGACTATATTTGTTGCCGCTAGTAGATACGTTCTTCATGTCGAAATATGTTAATCTTCTTGAAGGAGAAATATTGACACCATACCACAACACGACAGATCCAGTAGCAGAATAATTCTGTAAACTTAGTTTACGGTATAATCCTGATTCAGGATGCTACCAGTTCTGATGTCACTTGAGTATTAAATAATCACCGTTCTGTCTCCTAGAAAAAATAATGTTCAGTTATTGAACACATCATACATACAATCACTCTCTAGTAGTTATTATTTGAGCATAATGTCCTAAATGTCATGGAAAGGAAACATGGAGGCTAGAAACAATATTTAATACTCAATTTTACTTAATATAGATCATAATAATGCTGAGCGAAACTGACGTAGAATCAGAGTGTAAAAATTGTTATCATGATATAAGACTACATAATCCAGATTGTAAAGCCAAATCTGATAATAATATTCACGATGACGATATTTGTCATTGTGACAATCCACAATATTATAACACAATAGTGTCTGACAAATATATAGGCTGGACAGAAGTACACTGTAATACCTGCGGTAAACTCGTCTGTCTTATAGATAGCACAAATGAGGATGTCTATGATTTTCTTATATTATGTCCTCAATGTATTGCAAAAATAAAATAAATGAGACAAAAAGTTTGTTTAGAGAAAATATTAATCTTTTTATAAAATATTAAATTAAGCTAGAAGTGGAACCATAGTCAATACTCTGAATGCTTCGTACGGAACAAAATAACTAGAATAAGTCAGAAGACTACAAGCATTGACTTTGTTAATATATTAAGTTCATACAGTGTAAATAATCTACATCATTCAAAGTTTTTGTTTTGTAACTCATTGTTTCATAGAAAAACAATAATAAGTTAACAGTAGTAATTCTAATAAATATAGATATTTTTATACTGTTGCTACAATAGAAAACTATGATATACGATAAGGCAATTTTGAAGTTAATGAAAGGATTTTGGGTCTATATAGTAGATTCAACCAGTCAAATATGGAAACTATCTATCGCATATGATGCTAAATTGACATATCGATGGTCGAAACAGTAAAATCAGAGTAAGATATTATATTGAAAACTTAGAGACAAATTTCGTTAGGTAAAAGTTTATGGGATGTCTCCGAATATGATAATCAGAATAATCAGATCTACGGGGCAAATCAGATCATAGTAGTACTTTGTAACAGTCACGTTGTACCAGATGAAACCTTGGACGTAGCTATAGATTATCTGTATGAATCTGACGAACAAACAGTTAGCTATTCTAGCTTATAGTTAGAGTAGTATCGTAAAAGTATTATTAATACAGTTTAGCAGCTACAAACAGGCTAATCAAAGTTATCTTATAAAAAGAATAAACAAAAGATTCTAGATCTAAATCAATATTATATGGATTAATTTATACTTCTTTGAGCATTAAATGCTAAAGAAGAAGAATTCTATTGGTCTTGTATTGATTCTTTGTTTTGCCATATTAATTCTTACTATTCCAAATGCAATGGGTAAAGAAGTTAGTCCTATTTTTGCAATTTCTGTAGTAGTTATGCTCTCAGTCTATATAGTGCTATCATTTGAAATGGTTCATAGAGCTTCAATTGCACTTTTAGGGGCGATAGTAATTGTTGCTGCTGCAATTACATTTGGAATAGTGAATGCAGAAGAGAGTTTTGAATTCATTATAGATGTTATTGATTTCAATACCATAGGCCTGCTTCTCGGAATGATGATAATAGTGGCGATTCTCGGCGAAACAGGAATATTTCATTGGATTGCTATCAAAGCAAGCAAGATTAGCAAAGGAAACCTTTGGAAATTAATGCTAATCTTGTGTACTTTTACAGCTGTTGCGTCGATGCTAGTTGACAACGTAACGATTATCTTACTTATGGTTCCTGTTACCTTCTCTATATTTAGAATTCTAAATGTATCTTCAATTCCATTTGTTATTAGTCAAGTCCTTGCGTCAAATATTGGCGGGGCTGCAACACTTATTGGAGATCCTCCTAATATAATTATTGGTTCAGCAGCAAATATTGGCTTTATTTCATTTATAGTTAATATGGGTCCAACAATAGCAATTACTTTTGCAGTCTCTCTATTACTATTAAGATTCATTTTCAGAAAAGAGCTAAAAATGCAAGTTCACAACTTTAGGGAATTAATGAATGCTGACGAAGGTGCACTTATAAAAGACAAAAGTCTCTTGAAAAAATCCATGGTTGTTCTTTTTAGCGTAGTCTCACTATTCACAGTTCATAGTATACTTCATCTAGAGGTTTCTGTTATCGCTTTGGGTGGTGCTGCGATATTACTTGTTATCACACGACTACATGTGGAAAAGGTATTACATGAAGTAGATTGGTCCACACTAATCTTTTTCACTGGTTTATTCATTATTGTGGGTGTTGCAGAGCAAGCTGGTGTGATTACAGCTTTATCTTCTGTAGCGACTGAGATAACTGGTGGAAATCCTTGGTTGACCTTTCTGATGATTATTTGGTTATCTTCTATTGCAAGTGCATTTGTAGATAATATTCCATTTACTGCTACTATGATTCCATTGATTCATACACTTAACACAAATCCCGCCATAGTCGCGGCTTTTGGTGATTTTAATATCAGCCCATTATGGTGGGCTTTAGCATTAGGCGCAGACCTCGGGGGAAATGGTACTTTAATCGGCTCTAGTGCAGGTGTAGTAGCAGCTGGTCTAGGTGTAAAATATGGTCATCATATAAGTTTTAACAAATGGTTTAAGATAGGATTTCCATTTATGATAATAACTGTAGCAGTCGGAACTGTAATTCTTACCCTATTACTTATGTTGATGAAAGCAAAATTGTAATTATATTTATACTGATTGAACTTGGCAAATATTTGAATTTAAGACTATGCTAGTGAGAGTAAAAATTATTCTGTATTACAACTTTTAACATGATTACTGGTTCTTTGTTATCAAAGGTAAGGCGAAGATTGGTTTGACAATTTACTTTCCTCTTTTGATAATTTTAATTGCAATGTCTAATATAGGACCAGTCACAAGACATACTTTGAGAATTTCTGTAACTATTATCTTTCAACCCTTCTTTTGTCAATAAAATATCTACCTTGCTTTAATAGCAACCAAAGATTTTGCTAGATCGTCAAAGAATAGGTGCGCAGGTCTTGCTTTACTACTCAGAATGTCTTGATCGTTTACACCAACAAAGAGCATTGATATGGAAATATTTCTTCCATAATAACTAAAGGTGTCATCTCTCGGCTCTGTTAACTTGGCGATAAATCTATAGCTGGATGAATCCTTCTTCTTTTATGCATATATTTAAAAGAAACAGAACGTCTGCAAAGTATGTTTGCTATGGGTTATACTTATATTTTTTAGGATTATCTTTTAGAAATACATCCAAAGCTTTATCTCCATTTGTTGAAAGAAGTCATGTTTCAATTTGGAAGTGGTTACAGCATTATAATCCACAAAAAATATACTGTAAAAGAAAAAGGATTTCTGAATTTATCATTGATGAAACCTTAATTCAAATAGGCAAAGACTATTTCTGGTTATGGGTTGC
>DASQRW010000028.1:0-12195 GCA_035642715.1 Nitrososphaeraceae archaeon
CTTTTTGTCTTTCATATTCTCTTACTTTTTCATATTGAATACGCTCATTCCAAAGTAGTTCAAAAAATGCCGTGGAGGATTCTACACCAACTTTGCTGTTTGAGTATACAACAAATCCAATAGCTTCTGAAAACTCTTCAGCCCTTGGTTCTTTAAGCTCAAATCTCATAAACTTTGATCTATCTACTACAAATAATCCAGAATGAGAACCGCCGCTGTTTTGAATTCTAATATCAGGTGCATTCTCCATAATTTTTTTTATTACCTGTGAATTCTCTGAAGTTGATGGACAGATAATTCTAATTGTTGCACCTTTCATAGCCTCTCTTCTTTTTGCTGATGCTTCTATCAGATAATCTATAATCCCTAATTTATCTGACCTAAGTACGGCTTTGCTATTTGCAAAGAGTAATAGAGCTTCTTTCGCTATTGATTTTGCAAGATCAATGTACACATCTCTTGCTTTTTCATTATCTGTAATAACTTCATAAAATTCTGATTCTATGCCTTCTTCAATTTCTCCTATTTTTTCGTCTGCACGTGTTGATTTATTCCAAAGGCTATCAAAAATATAGTGCTGCTGTTGTATGACTTCTCTCACATTGCTGTAGATAGCCTGTTGGTGAGATTCATTCAATGTTATAGAACCTAAGTATTTTGTTTTGGTTAGTATAAAGTTAGCCTCAGTATGATCTGAGTGACGAAGATCATCAACTAATTTTATTAGCTCTTTAGGATATTGGATATTTTCTTTTGTAATTTCAACAACGCATTTTTGTCTTATGCCGCTATTTTTAGCAGCAAGTATTGCCTTCCTTATTGGTTCAAATGAAAATATTAATTTCGGAAATTGGGAATTACCACAAATATATATTCTATCTTCTGCATTATAAAAAATATCCACTATTGCGTTTACTACTTGAGACCGATGTAATATTCTGGTTTTTTCTATAGCTCTATGAAATAGCAATTTCCTCAAATAATATTAATTTAAATACTTTATAAATTCTTTCAAAAACATACTATATTTTTTCTATATATGGGAATAAGAAAAATAAATACAACAATAAAGAGCAATTTATGAAATTTATGTGATATCTCAAATACTTATTTGAACTTTCCTTAACCGATAGCGGATAGATCACGTATAATAAGGTGATAAATATGATCGTTAATGAACAATGGTGGCAATAGCGGTAAATGGACTTCTCATTTCTCTGTTGTTTCCTTTTATGAAGAAAATAGCTATAAAATATAATGCCACTGAATTGGCATGGGAGTTCATACAAGATGAGGGTAACTGGATGCAAATCTGTCAAGGTCCCCGTAGATATTATAGATTATAGAAGTGAAATTGAGTATTAAATCAGGATTTATCAAATAAAATTGAACACTATACAAGAGAGAAAATATGGTATGCACATGATTAAGTTAACATACCCGACTAATTTTACGGAATTTATAAATTATATGTATACGAAACAAATACATGTCTTCCGAAACACAATACAAATGTGAAGATTGTGGGATGTCATTTAACTCTCAACAAGAGCTTCAGCAGCATGCTAACAAAGAACATGTTGGGACAGCTTGAATGCATCCGACTAACTATTTTTTAGTCTCTATCTTTGTCTATAGTTACCTATAAGATCTGTTATGAGAAAATGCTTTATCGAACAACCAAATCTATAATTAATACAACTTTGGGAAAGCTTTTGATAACAAGTAATGCGCTAAGTTAGTTATGTGTATACACATTAACCAATTTTCTAAAATTGATAGATTTTCATATTTCTTTAAATGTTCAAATTATTTCTTAACTGTTCAAGCTTCATCATAAATACTAGAATTTGAATAGTTACACCAGATACTACATGAAAATTAGCATTACCCATATACTCAGCTATAATGCCAAAAAAGCTTTATTTTACACTCCTAATATATTGTGATATTGTCGTTGTTAAGTTATAGTTAGATAATAATCGCGTACATAATAACCCATTATACAGCAGCAACTTATTACTAACTTTCAACGTCTTTTGAAGCATCCTATTATATATGATCACTATAACAAGTATAACAACTACTACTGCAGCAACAACCAGCAGCATCAGCAGCAAAAAGTAAGTAAATAATAAGTATACGCTTACACAATCAATCTATATTTAATAGTAAACTGATTGTTGGGATCGGAGACTCTAATGTATTGGTAGTAAATTAGTTTAATTGCCTTGTGATAAATTGCGCTATCTATGGTAAGTTCAACATGTTATTATTATTACAATAAAGAGGTGATCTCTTAAGTTAGGAGAGCTAGTCAATAACATATAGCAGGCAATAACTCAAGGAAAAGGATCAACTTTTTGTTCTGATGATACTTTGTCTGAATTAGCAGTACCATGTGCATGATGAATATGGACTTCAAGTTCGTCTTTAGTACGAGCTGTCAATCCACATACTTTACAGGTAGCTTGTTCTGATACTTCAGTTTCTCTTCCTCTTTCTCCCATAATGAGAATTAATTATCAACATTTTATTTACGATTTCAATACATTTGTTATATAAGATACTATCATTCCTTATTCGTATCGTTTATAGTCATTATGTACAACGACAACAATTCTCAAACCTACTAAGACTGACTCCCTTTTAGGATATTATGTAGTTGCGGCTGTGGTCACAGCCATTAATTTATTGCTGGTTCATATACCTTTCTCTCTCTCTATGTCACAAATTTAGCCCTATAATCCTAAGTCAGACTATTCATCAAATACTTCAATCAGTAATTCTATCACTAAGGGTATTATTATCTTCTAATTACAATCTTCCTTGTATTATAGAGAGTCTAATCAAAGGTTAAAGATTCCTTGAACATATTACTTAATTTTTTTCTCTCATCATTGGTCAAGTTGACTTCTTCTTTTGCTTTAATATTCTTCAACAAGTCTTCAGCCTTATCCTGACCCAGAATCTCTTTCAATTTTTCTTCTGATCTTATTCCTTCCCAGGAATCCAGTATTTTAATGATCTTATTATTATCTTTAGTATCCGGGCTGAGGTCTTTTACTGCATTTTCTATGATCTTCTTGTAATCTCTTCCCAAGTCTTTTACTCTAAATACGGCGCCCATGATGTTTTATGGAATTTGTCAATAATAAGGTTATTTGAATAATTCTATCTTATTTTTCGATGAACTCATTCTTGAGCTTCTAACTTCTAAATAGTTTATCCTTTATCTCTCTATTATTCACTACATTGTTTTGTAAAGTATCTAGACATGTCTTTGTAATGAGGCATGGATTTGATCTCACACTTTTTGTGAAAGACAATATGGTCACCATAGAAGGTCTAAATAGTAAGTTTATACTTATTGTTATAATCTTTGAGCATGAATCACTTTTCAGGAATTCTCCCAAAGCAACCAATATATACAAAATATTCCACAGCAAGAAATTTGGAATTGTATAACTGATTTTGAAAGTGAATATTTTTGTATATAATTTCATAAGGTGTATAAGTGAGATTGAAACTTTCAAAAGTTATTTTTCAGTTATTTGAACAAAATAAACAGTCTATATATCACAACAGATCACTAAAGACATAGAAAATTATCGCCTATTTAATCTTGTGATGTAAACGGTAAATTTAGTTTCTGAAAGTTCAAAAAATACTAGACAAGCAGATAATTTGTTTATTGCATCTAAAGAACTCCCCATGTTATCAAGACCAATTCTACTTCTTTATGTTTTTGAAATATTAGCCAATGTATTATCACTCCTTACTTTTAAGACCAAAAAGCGAAACGGAAATTGCTACGATGGACTCACTTATTTCAAAGGCAAATCAATTCAAGTAAATCCAGAGGACTATTTCAACGATTTCATGATTGTTATTGTTTTGATCTGTCAATGTATATATATATATAATAAATTGTGCCTGTGAGTGAGAGAATCAGGTGAACAAAGGATATATACCTGCCATATGGATCTTCTTAGTTTAATGAAAAATGGTCTCTTGCTACAAACCGAATAAAAAATGAAAATACATTGATAGAAGTCTCCGTTCACGAATTGGATAGAGGATTCATATTTCGATTTGGGCTTTCGACTCTGGCACTATACAGGGTTAATGAATGAAATAATATCTTAGGTGGAAGAAATGATGATTTAATAATAAGAATACAAAGATATCTACAGTAAGTTATATTATCCTTTCCCAATCTTATATTCAATACATTATATGAGAAAATCTTTTTGTTCTGTCAACTAACTGATCTTGTTTAAGTATTTTTTCTATGATTTCAACAGAACAATAAATAAAATAATTTGATATAACGTTACAATAAACACAAAATGCATAAGTCACATAATAGAGCTAATACAAACAGTCTATGGACTGATATAGAAACATTTCAATGGGTTTTAGATCAGATATATACACCATATTATTATTATCATCATCATGGTGCACGATCTAGTTGTAAAGGATATCAGTGCTTTCATTTAGGAAGCTTCGTTAGATGAAGTGTATTATTTGAAATTGCTATCGCTATGTAATGATAAAAAAGATTGAAAATAACTACTGCTTACTCTCTCTCTCTTTGTCTCTTTCTCTTCTAGGACCTTCGGCTGTTATAATAGTCATAGTTAAAGTATTTTTAATTCCTTCTATTTCTCTTACTTTCCTTATAACAATCTCATGTAATTGCTCTTCAGAATCCGCATTAACTTTTGCAATCATATCATAAATACTTTGAACTCTATAGAATTCTGCAATCTCTGGTATCTTTTTGAATTCTTCAATAATATTTGATGAAAAAGGAAAATCACAATCAATCAAGACAAATGCAGATGATGTCAAGTAATAATTATAGTATTATTTGTAATATTTAAATTGCTATATTTTTTTAATATCTAATCAAAGATATTCTCTTTGATTGCATTGGTTGTACCCTTTTAAACCTTAGTTAAATGACCTGTTATAGAATGACAGACATTTTATATAATATAATATGATTCTTTTTGCAGATTATGACACGCTCTAACTAAAGAAATTGAATCATCAGAGATTGTAGAACTCTTTATCTGAAAAAAGTAGAGTTTTGTTCAATAGAATGTTGAGTGAACAAACGCTATTATGGGAAATATAAAGCGACTCTTTATACATCTAATAATAATATTTCCTTTGTCTTACTCAACTTAATGCTTAACTACTAATAGCGCCTTGTCATGATGTTCAAGTAACTTTTGCTTTTCTTCTTTTGAAAGTCTTCGATCAAAGTCTTCCTGATGATAAAAACAAAATCCTTTCAATTTCATTTTATCATCATATTTTGTTGGTAGTGACATTTCATATTCTATAAGTTTATCAATTCGATTAAAGTGGTAGAATGAGGCTAAGTCAGCTATTACAGATATTCCTTTTTTACCATAGCTTTGAGCCTGTTTTGATAACTTTTCTACAAATGACATTAAATCGGTATCTGAACTAAAATATGCTTCTGCAGCATCTATGATCATAAGGGAGCCTTCTTTTTCATATTTTCTTACATCAATGATACTACCTCCATTACTACTATTATTCTCTCCTGACAATACCCTTCTGACTGTCTCAGTAGTTTCATAATATGGAAGGATTAGAACAAGCTCATTGTTATCTTCAATTTGAGTTTTAATATAGCCTGAATAAATCTGTCTTAGAGTCATCATATCATCATAGACAATGATATAGTGAGCACCATATTCTGCTTGTCTTAATTGTTTGAGAATATCATTACTATTAGCACTTATGGGATTTCTAAGCATAAGCTATAACTAAATTATGTAGCTAATCGAATTTTAATGTTACATATACTTACCAAAAGCATCTTTCAGGCAGACTTTCTTTTATTACTTTTGATTGATTGATTGATTATGTCAATACATGTTTTCGTATAGACTATTTACTATTCGATTTTTGAGATTATATGATCTAATAAATTCTTCTAATTTCTCTCTGTAATCATTTGGAGAGCATGAATCACCATAAGAAGTATAATATTCTTGCTATTTATGATAGTATCATATTTGGTGAAAATATCTCCATCCGGTAAATGCAGTTTTATTTTTGTTTCATTGGAAAATCCAGCATATTCTTTTCAGTCGCTTCTTTGACAGAGTTATCATCAGTTACATCTAATGGGATAACTTGTAATGTGATTTTTTTCTATTTGCAACATTAACCATTCCTTCTTTTTTGACTTGTCGGAATTACGCCTTGTAGCAGAATATATAGAATCAGTTTATTCCTTTGTTATCAATGTAACTTAGGTTATTTTATCCGTACATGTCATAAGATAACTTTCACATTTATCTTAAATCTAGTAATACATCTGGAAAAATATTGTTTTGCTTACAATCTTAAGACTATTTATTCAATGTGATAATTTGTGATAGTCTACTTTATAGTATTGCCAGAAATCAATACACAACCATATATTATCCTGCAATTAACACAATGTATATTAGAAAACTCATTACATATTGAACATCCCTTTTTTCTTTTGAGAGTCCAAAAATGACTAACCTGATTTCATTCATTGAAGATAAATGGTTTTTATAGTTCTATTTACATTTTTTAGCGTTCTAGCGTTACTGATGGATAGGCTATTATTATTAGTATAAGAATGATATCGAAATATCCTAGAAGATGATTTCTGGGCCTAGAAACTTAGCAAACTAATGATTCCTTTGAGGTTATGATTTTGATAGTTTTCCGAAGGTCCAATGCTATTCATATAATGATAAATTCACTAATTCCTTGGCGTTGCTAGAATTTGGTATAGTTGCGATAGGTTTTAATGTCAGAGACAGTTTCATTGCCATTTCTTAATCGCTCACTCCTTTCTTTAGTATACTAGCAATAATTACTCATACTCCGCAGTATAAGAACCCATATAGTAGCGGATTCGGTGGGATTAATACTGATATTAGTCTTAAAAATGGGTTCTAAAAAATTAGAAAAAGAGACAATTCTTAACTTTTCTATCGAGCGTGTTTTTAGTCTCATAATAGATACATCGCGACATCTTTCGATAATAAATTGGCTTTTAGATAAATAGAATTACTATTCTGCTAATTTATAAGCTACAAGTTTATTATCTTGCATTAAAGGTATTATAATCATATTTTGACCTAAGACGAACGCTAGGTCAGCACTTCCTTGCTTTCCTAAATCAATCAAAGTTCCATAACCTGTTCCATCGGCGTTAACAATATAGACCTTTCCTGTAGGATTATCAGTGACATAGTAATATTTTCCAGTAGTAGTATCAAGTTCAATCCCATCTAGAATACCAATAGGGGACGTTGTTCCTTCTTTTCCTAAGTTACTGATAGTACGATTTTGTAAATTAACTACTTCTATACTTCCCCCCATTTTTTTGGGATCTGCTCCATCGGAAGCAACAATTAATTTATTATTTTTATCATTAAAGTACAAACCATTAGGGGCGTCTAATTTTGGGCTTTGTAGCCAGATTTGTAAAGATGCACTGATGTTGTTATTGTTATTCATGAGGTTCCTGTCTAGTATATAGATACTGTTAGTACCAGTGTCCGATACATAGATATTCCCTTGATTATCTACTGCAACATCATTGAGAAATTTACTGCCTGGTGCATTATAGCGATTAGTTATTTTTCCATTAGCAATTTCTATCTCAACAAGATCTGTTATATCCGAAACATACAATTTACTATTGTTATAAATGGCCATACCTTTTGGGGCATCCAGTCCAGTTATCCAGTTCAATTCAGTTATGCTCCCATTTGAAAGAGAGATCTTAGAGATGAATCCTTTCTGATCTTTTTCGTCTGGCTTTCCATCTATATTAGAAACGAATAAGGTATCCTGTTTGGGCGCATAAACTACTGATTCTGGAGTCTTCAATTCAGCTAATGTTTCCCACACTTTGTTAATCTTTATCTGCTCTTGTTGTTGTTGTTGTGCTTGTACCTGATTATTGTTCAATATACTGTTAATTCCAGTATATATTGCCGTTCCTGATATTACTATTAAAAGTAGAGTAAGGACTAAGGATTTCATTGAAAGTCTTCTACTATTTGAAATCATCCTATTTCGTTATCTAATGTATAAAATAATTAATAAAGATCTTTAAACTATTAGGATACTAAGGACTAGTGGATCAATAGATCCTTTAACAAAGCAGTGAAGAGGATACTAAAGCATAGAACATTCCTATACTTCCTCATATTGAGCACAACAAAAAATCCTGCTCAATATTTGATAGAAAATGATAGCTCTACCTTTTTGTCATTTCTTTTTCGCTTTGTTATCAGATATAATGTGTCTAGACACCAGGAATTAGCTCATTACTTGTTAGCACCAAATAACTCTTAGACTTCTCCAGATACATTACCTAAAGCACTAGCTGTTTTATTTACAAATGTCTGCGCTGCTTCTCCTGTCTGATTAACAATTGATTCGCCAGTTTGGGAAGCATTACCTCCAGCAGCCAGTGAAGCATTATTTTTTACATTTTCTGTCATATTGGTTGTGTTTAGAGATGGAGGTGGCGATGTTATTTCTGTTGCTTTTTCTCCTTTCACAGTGGCTATATCTCCCTGTCCCATTTGAGTATCTATAATTTTTATAACTCTATCGTCTTTACCGAAGTTAATTTCCAATTCTCTTGCTGTTCTGTTATTCAAAATTTCTTGAAAGTTAGTAGTTTGTTTTGCATTAATATTAACTACGAACATACCATCCTTACCACCTGCGATTTTATAGTCTGTTACATTTCTTGGTAAGATGATTGTTAATTTTCCATCTTTTGTTGGAGCAATCGTCATAATGAGCTTTACTGACTCTTTCTCTGCAACAGTACTTACAAGTTCAGCAGCATCATTTGTAATATTGTATTTTATTGGATAACTAATACCATCTACAGTGACGTTAGTAGTTTGAAATATTAAATCGTTAAGATCTTGCTGTTGTTGTTGTTGACGCGTGGGTGGACCTTGACTATAGACTAACTGAGCAGTAAAGACAGATGATGATATTGCTATAGCCGATAAAATCAAGAGAATAGGTATGCCACTTACCATTGTTGCTGCTGCATATGCAATTCTAGTAGTACTTATTGAATGGTTCTTTGTTTTCTTATTATTATTATTATTGACTATACTTCTTTTTTCTGGCACATATGACCTACTTTTCTAAAGTATCTCAGGTTTGCCTTTTTATTGATGCATAAAAGCTAATACTATTTTATACTAATGCATCAGATCCAATCTTAACTAGCATTTTGCCAGTGTTTTCTCCTTTAAATAACGCCAAGAAAGCTTTAGGTGCATTTTCTAAACCTTCAAACACCGTTTCATTCCATTTTATCTTTCCTTCACTAATCCATTTGGACATATCAGCATAAAACTCATTTAGCATATTGTAATGATCTCTAACAATAAATCCCTGAAGATTAAGTCGATTAGTTACAGCTAAAAAGAGATTAGAAGGTCCTGCAGGAAGAGAGGAAAGATTATACTGTGATATCATTCCACAAAGTACAATTCTACCAAATACTTTCATATTATCAATGGCTGCCTCTAAATGCTTTCCACCAACATTATCAAAATAGATATCAATCCCATTCGGGCAAGCCTTTCTTAACTCAGATGAAACGTTATTTTCTCCTACTTCTTTGTAGTTAAAAGCATAATCTATTCCAGCTTGATCAAGTAGCCACTTTACCTTTTCTTGTGAGCCAACACTTCCTACAACACGAAAGCCCTTTATCTTTGCTATTTGGCATGCTACAGAACCTACTGCTCCTGATGCTGCAGAGACAAATATAGTATTGTTATTATTATTATCACCATCATCGCCCTTTAGTTCACCAATTTTTAAAAGTCCAACATAAGCCGTAAGACCTGTCATACCCAATATACCCAAATACCATTGGATTGGTGCCATATTTGGGTCAATCTTCATAACGTCGTTACTATAATTAGAGATCCAGTATTCTCTCCAACCAAAATTTCCTAGAACATATTCACCTACTCTAAACTGATTATTTTTAGATTTTATAATTTGACCTACGCATCCACCTTCAAGAGGTTTTCCTAATTGAAATGAAGGTATATAGCTTTTATTTTCTTTCATACGTCCACGCATATAGGGATCTACCGACATCCATATGTTACGTACCAAGAATTCACCATCTTTTAGATCTGAAACATTTACTTTAACAAGCTCAAAGTTACTTTCAGTAGGCATTCCTACTGGACGTTGCTTTAAATGAATCTCATGGCTAACAAGTCTTTTTTCTTCTTCTACTACCATATATATTTTCATTATATAAATGAAGGAAAACATATATCAAATTACCGAGCATGCATTGAATAATATTATATACGTAATGACAAACCAGCCAATGTTCAATTAATGATGCATCACATATCAGTTTCAAACAATGATTGAGATAATAAGGTACTACTTTTCTAGGCTATCTTAAATAATGAAATTATGTGAAATTCCAGCTAATCTTATGTATTAATATACTCATACTCCGAGAAAAGAAGCTTTATGCGTTTTCAAATTCTTTTTTTATTTCTCCAGCTCCTACAAATTACTGAAGTTATCTCCGGTACGTCTGAACCTCCGGGAAATGCGGCATTCTTGTTATCATTCAACTGGAGGTACAGAGTCACATCAGAGGTTATTCCTTATTGTAATAGTTGTAGTTAATTCAAAATTATAGTTTCTTCTTATTTACTATTAGATCTAATCAAAATGTAATATTTGTAAAAACTATGAAGCTATGATGGAAAGGGCGCGGAGGGATTTGCACCTTACTGGTAGAAGAAGGGTTCAGCCACCATCATTTTTGTAAGATAATTCAGATAGGTATAGGCTTTAATTGAAATAGCATTATATGACTATGGAAAAAACCTTCATTTTAAATGATTGTCTTATATATGTAAGTAAATATAATATTATCTCAAATAACCTTTGGTCATAAGTGATATTGCATGGTTTGTATCTGTGATAATACTATCGACGGGAGTAACTGCGGTACTTCTTTATTTTTTTAGGCAGTGGCTATATAATAATAACCAAAATGATAATAACTAATATTACTATTAATTTGCTTACAAGAATTATTTCTTTTAATATCTACGTGCTTTTTTTGTGCCGTGCTGCCGAGATAATAACATATCCTAGACCTACAGCCAATCCGAATGCTAGCGGTATAAATACTACTCCTCCTTCCCAATTCAGTGCCTGTTGAATGAGAACGTCAAACATTATATAATAATCTCATTACGCCCTAAAGAATATTGCTTAACTATGTTAATTTACATCTCACAAATACGAAGTATATCATCGATAAATAGTTCTGAAATGCTAAAGTTGTTGCTGCTGATTAAGCATATTCAAAAACTTATCAAACTCCTTTTCAAAATACTCTAACAATACCTTTTTACTTTCTGGATGTTGTCTCATATAATTGTCTGATAAGTATGATAATACACTTAGCAATGCAGCAGAAGCGTGGCCAAATGATGCTTTGTATATTCCAAAAATTGTCATTATCTCTCTGTTTAACTCCTTCACTTTCTTTTCATCATGTTCTCCTGCTATGCGACTACTACTACTACTACTATGTCTGCTACTATTACCACCTGTGTTATCAGAGCTCATAGCTAATTATTAGTGTATCTTATAGTATTTTACCTAATACCTTATGAAACAAATAGAACATATTGATATATTGCATACAATATATGGGTATATGAATCAGTTCAAAAGTGCGGTGTTTAATTACAAGCGAAAAAGCAGTTGTGAAGTTGATGTATCAAAAATAGCATAGTTACTTTCATAAGCCAGTGCCCATTTATGATTCCATAAACATCGACCTTAGTTTTATTATCAGATAATGGAGTTAATGAAATTACTCTACTTCCTGTCACAGGTCCTTCCGTGATATTTGTTTGTATTAACATTTGTTCTGGATTCACAGTCACAAATTGATGAGTTTTAGCATCCTTGGGACCCGCTTTTACTATGACCTCTCTTTCAATTATGTTATCTGTCTTGTTGATATTTTTGATAGTTTTATATGTAGGCCAATATTTTGTCTCATCGTCGACATCTGAAACAATGTTCCAAACTTGATCAGCAGGTGCAGATATT
>DASQRW010000029.1:0-16397 GCA_035642715.1 Nitrososphaeraceae archaeon
ATATTTTCAATTCTTAAGGTATATGAGCCTTGATCAGCAAAGACATATTTTTGTTGTTCTGCTGTCTGAGCAGATCGATGTGATTCTGTTATATGTTGATCATCCTTGAATAGCATTATATCATAGGGAATATCTTTTATCTGTTCGTTGGAATTAGAGTTTATAAAAGTTAAATTAAAAGTATTTTCTTTGTTTATATTATTTGACTTCCAATCTACCATTACTGTGAATGCTCCGTCATTGCTTATGCCTTGTAAAATGTTCGATCCTGATGGGAGAGATGTGTTATTACCCAGAGTATTACTAATATTTGAATTACCCTGAGCAAAAGATGTATTCATTAAGGCATATGTCAGAATTAATACAATAAGACTTGCCACAGATACTTTGACTGCTGTTTTGAAATTCACTATTATAGAGTTTATCACTTTATTTAAATTGATTTGTATGAACATACCATTAAAATGGTGTTTAAATTGCTGCATGATATTGGCAAGTTGTATAATAATAAGTTTCTATAATGATAACTTTTAATCTTTGAGGCCGGGATTTCAGCAATTCAATGGTTATATACTCCCATATTGTTCAACACCATTGTAAACATTGTCGAAAAACTCCTCATTATCATTAACTAATAAAAATCCCGCGGCAAGTTCCCCCCTTGTTATTCTCGAAATAATCCTTCTTTCTGCTATTCTGACTAATACTGCAGCTTATGCCCAGTTACAAAATCCATTAGCATTAAAAATTACTTCACATGAACAGGGTCAAGAAGTTTCAGTTGGAGAACTTACTATCTCTGGCACATCTACAGATAATGCCACTTCTGATTGCATAGTTTATGCAGATGTAAATGATATAAAACCATTTCAAAATGTTACAGCAACCGGTCCTGGTGGAGCAAAGGACTACTCGAACTGGACATTTACATATACTGACAATTACCAGCTCATTACAAATGGAACAAATGAACTAACTGCTAAATTATCTTGTGTCAGTAGTCCCACTAATTTAACAAAATGGAGTAGTGTAATTGTCGTAGGAGTAATGTAATTGTCGTAGGAGTAATAAACAAATATCTACTACTACTACTACAACAACAACCAATACCAACGTCATAGTAAGTGATACTACTAATTCAGACAGTAATAATATTTTAGCTAATGTTGTTATAACAACATTAGCAGAAGATAGATAGATAATGCCACTCCTTTTATGTTTTCCTTCTCATCCGAAAGTACAGTAACAGCAACATTTTCGAAACTGGCGATACCATTGAGGATGATAAAGGTAATGGGAAGTGATTTAAGGTAGCCATGAAGACAATCTAGGTGCAGTTATACAACAACTAAATATATTACACATATACTGATGCAAGCCAACGTTAACCTGCTGCTTCATGTGGATAATGCTCACTATAGTCTTCCGACAATCTTTAGAGTATTAGGTGATCTGCTTTTAACATCTAAATCTACCAATACTACATATTTTATTATCCATCAAAAATATATTATCAAAAGCAAAATGAAATTTTTATTATCGAATAGAAGTAATAAGTGATCTTTACAGTATCTCATATTCTATTACTGGGTAAGAGACACTTCTATGTATACATCGTCAGGTATCTTCAACCTCATTAACTGCCTGATTGACTTATCGTCAGCTCCCAGATCTATGACTCTTCTATGAATTCTAAGTTCGTATTTATCGTAAGTGTTCGTCCCCTGTCCGCAGGGCGATTTGCGAGTAACAACTTTCATCTTTTTGGTAGGAAGAGGATGAGGACCCTTGAGTTTAATGCCATTTTTTTCTCCGATTCCCTTGATCTCGGTACAGACACCTTCGAGTGTAGACAGATTGGTACTTGTAAGCTTAATTCTTGCTTCTTGGGCCATTTCTATTCACTATTTTTTGGTGGATGGATCATATTTCTCAGTAATTGCCTTCACAACACCTGCAGCAATAGTGGTTCCCATATCTCTTAAAGCAAATCTTCCGATTTCTGGAAATTCTTTAAATGTTTCGATCGCTAGCGGTCTTACTGGTTTTATTCGAACTATTGCAGCATCCCCGGTCTTCAGAAACTTAGGTTTTTCTTCAACTACACCGCCTGTTTTTGGATCGATCTTTCCAACAAATTCTGATAAAGTTGCTGCCACTTGGGATGTATGAGCATGTAAGACAGGAGTATAACCTGGTGCCATAGCAGTTGGATGGTGAATAACTATAATTTGTGCCTCAAATTCTTTTGCAACAGTAGGTGGATTATTTACTGGACCAATTACATCTCCGCGTTTAATAGATTTCCTGTCAACACCTCTTAAATTGAAGCCAATATTATCACCAGCTTCTGCGGATTGCATTTGCGTGTGATGAGTTTCAATGGATTTGACTTCTCCTGTTACACCAGATGGCATTACTATTACTTTATCATTTGCCTTAATGGTCCCCGTTTCTACTCTCCCTACAGGTACTGTGCCAACACCTGTGATAGAATAGACATCTTGTATAGGAATTCTAAGTGGCTTACCTACTGGTTTCTCTGGTGGTTCAAATGAGTCTAATGCTTCTGAAAGAGTAGGACCTTTATACCAAGGCATATTTTCAGATTTCTTTATTAGATTATCACCTTTCCACCCTGAAATGGGAATGATGGGAACCTTACTTATATTGTAACCCACTAGTTTCAACATTTTTTCGACTGCCTCTTTGACTTCTTTATAACGTGTTTCAGAATAACCAGTATCATCCATCTTGTTTAGTGCGACTATAATTTGACTTACTCCTAGGGTCCTAGCAAGAAATGCGTGTTCCCTTCCCTGGCCACCAGGTTCTACTGCAGCTTCTGATTCACCTGGTTTAACTGAAACAACAAGAACGGCGGCATCTGCTTCAGATGCGCCAGTAATCATATTTTTGATGAAGTCTCTATGCCCAGGGGCATCGATTAAAGTATAAAAGAACTTTGAAGTTTCGAACTTTTGAAAAGCTAGATCGATAGTAATTCCTCTATCCCGTTCGTCCTTAATACTGTCCAGAACCCATGCATACTTAAAAGTGTCTCCCTTTCCTGTTGCTTCTGATTCCTTAGCAAATGCGTCAATAGTTCTTTGGTCAATAACACCCAAATCTACCATTAAATGACCTACCGTAGTTGATTTACCATTATCGACATGACCGACAACCACCAAGTTCATGTGTGGTTTTTTACTTGCGCTCATAACGGGTAAAACACTCACAGGGCTTTATTTGTATTTCGATAAGAACTATCTTATTGCAACAATTCTGATGAGAAATCATTATACACAAATGATCCTCTTAATCATGACAACTTCAAATAAACCAGAAATATACTTGGAACGACTCACTAACTATTAAAAATATGCCATAGTAATAAAAATATACGTGTATGTGACCCTCATACTACCCTTTTATCCAGCTGATGTTTCCAGAAATAGCTGCTTTGCTCGATCTAGATTACCATTTATATTATTCATAAGCTGTTGAACTTGTTCTATTGGCGCTCTCTCTTCAATAGCAGTGCTGAGATCTTCTCTAAGCATAATTTCGGTTTCTTCCATTAGTTCTTTGTTTTTCTCTGCTAGAGGTGCTTCTACATATTCATAATTTTCTAGGTATGCTACAGTTGCAAGGTCCTCTGCTCCCGTGTAATTTTGTGCTTTGTATTCATTTAAGATTTTATTTAACAATACCTGAATGTCTTCAATTATCTTAACAGGTTGTCTTTGAAATTCTTGGGTATCTTCCCCTTCTATTTGGGAGAAAACTATGACAGGTTCGATTGAAGACAGTAGGAATAGAACAAACGATGAAAGTGCAAATACTCCACAGACTACCTTAAACTTTCTTTGTTCTGATTTTTGGTCATTCTTTTTCATACTTAGGTATACCTAACTCACTGAGATATATTTATTCTACATGGTACTTCTCATTAATGAGAATTTCATGAGCAAGTTTTTCAGCTAAGATAGATATGTTTAACTCATGATGTGTGTCTATTAAAAAGCAATTCCGATTTATTAAAGGATAATCTTTAACAATATTTCTAAAAGAATGACATTACAGTGAGAGTATTTATTGGCATATTTTAATAGGGTGCCCTTCTAAATAGATAATATAGATTATCTACTATACTAACGGAGTTAATACAAATGCAAAGAGTATTACATTCTTTTTGATAATTTAGTAACTGCAAGCCATTGGAAAGTAGATAATTGGAATTGGAGTGGCTTTCACAATTAAGTATTCGCAAAAATGAGTTTAACGCTACTAAAGAAGATCTAATAAGTATAGGATCTACATAACAACATCTTGTGATAAAAATAACAAAATACTTTTAGATATAAAAGATTTTAAGATATTATTTATAAATAATTTGACAATAATTTGGAAATTAGTTACTGCCTAGCTCAAGTTATTCTTATTTATTTATATTTAAAAGTATAATCCCTAACTATCGAAATAAGATTCAAATTGTACATCAAGACCAGATAAATTACTAGCATACTGTTTTTTATTGTGATGACTTTGCATATGTTTTTTCTTATACCTTAATGTTCAGTAAACTCCTTTTTACAAATGATTGTGCTCAGAATGTCTAGTAGAAAACTTCTGATCAACTGTTCGTCTGGCTAGCTCACGATAATACTCATCCATAAATATATCCAATGGATCAGTCCTTTTCTTAGATCTATATAGAGGAGGAGCACTTGGAGCATAGAAACCTGATTGTCTGCCGACAAAATATTCAAGATATGGAATAACCCTACTATATCCATGGTGTTTGTTATTTATATGTCGCTGAACGCTGTATCTTCTTGTAGACCACATCCCACAACTTTCGCAAACCCAATTAGGCTTCATGGTTATTACTATATTCCCTCCATGTTGATCTTAGTTGCACAGTGCAGCGCCGTGGCAATCTTTCTGTCTGTAACAATCATATAATTATATTATATATTATAGTAATATAAAAGTCTATTATAAGATAGATCTTACTAGCGATTCTAAAATTTATTTGTCTTTTAAAATCATAACAAGCCAAAATTAGTGCTGTTGTTAATACTAGACTGTTGTTAATACTAGAGCATATTTGAATATCCATAGATCAGTAGTATATTATATAGTGATTCAAAGTATGTATGTGTGTGTATGGCTGCGAGTAAATAGTCAGCCATATGGCAAACACAAAGAGCAAATCTGGTTAATTATGATATATTCATTCATCTAACCTATATTAAGCCTTTATAGTGCGGCATATTGCAAAAGATATTTCTCATCTCGAATTCCTGTTGACTTCCAGTAATATTTATTGACTATAAAAGAGATTTACTTAATGTAGCACTTCGCATTCGTATATGAGTAATTCCTATAATGAGAAGAACAGTTAATGCTGTTTTGATTAAGAAAAAAGGTAATTGGAACATCACTTTAATTATCAATTATCATATTAATACTATGCTATTTTAGGGTATGTATACAAATGTATAATGAATAACAAATAATGCTAATTTCCTACTATTTCTTTTGGTCGATAATACTTATTCCGTTATATTACTGGAATATTACCTGCCATTGGAATTGGCACTCTCAGTGTAACTACGCCGTCTACATATTTTGCTGTACCAACTACCTTTTCATCATCACTCACTGAAATAGGTAATGTTATTTTCTTTTCTATCACAGATGGCCTTTGTCTATAATAAACCGTGCCAATGTTCTCTTCAGGTTCCCTTTTAGCATTAATCGATAAAATATCTTCTACTATTCTAAGTTTTATATCTTTCTTGGCAAAACCTGGCAGATCAATTATAATCAAAAGATCATTGCCATCTTCGACTATGTCTACGGCTGGCATTATAAATTCATAGAATTCCTTGGATCTATTACCTAATTCCCTCATAACCTCTTTAGCCATATATTGTCCTAAACCCATACATCCATTTCCGTTGAATCGATATAAATCCTTTCTTCTGCTAAACGAACTAATAGGAGGTGTCTAATCTTTTAATTTGAGTGTGCAAGCAGATACATTAACTAGACGATGACAATTCAACCGTTTGTGTAGGCAAGCGCAACAACAATCATGTTAGCAAAAATAAAATATATTCGAGCAGGATGTTTGTATTAGGCTAAGAGCCGCTAATGATGTCATTATAGACAAGTTATAGATATATGAATCTGACAAAGCTCTAGATACTACACTACACATCAATGATATACAGACGGTAGAGGAATTCGATTACTCTTTATTGGGTTCTTCAACAATTCCGAGATGTTAAAATTAATGAATTCGCAAGTTCCAAAGATAGACAAGCTTGCTGGCATAGAATGCTACTGTACTGACTATAAGGGAATCTGCGGTTCTATAAAGCATAGTAACGAGCAGTTTAGAGTTTCGGAGATAATAGATACATCTTTTCTCGCCAATATATCATCTGTCCAAGATAATCACCACAAGTATCCACTTTACGTTTTGGAGAAAAAAAATCTTGATTCAAACCACGCAATATTTGAAATTAGAAGGGATCTTGGCATTAAGCTGAAAGTTATTGGTCTAAAAGATGCAAAAGCAGTAACAAAACAGTATGCTAGTTCAGAGCAAACAAAAAATATATTAAAAGAAGCAAAAACGGCGCACACACATTTAACTTTGAAAGGCTTTACTAAAACTCCAATAGGAAAATCTTCTCTATTTGGAAATACATTTACAATTACCATCCATGATCCCGCTCTTTCAGACATCTCTTTATTCTTACCAGAGATAAAAAAAATAGCCAACTTTTATGGATTGCAAAGATTTGGAAGCGAAAGAATGGTGACTCATCTAGTCGGAAAAGAAATTGTAAAACACAATTTTCAAAAAGCGGTAGAACTATTGTTGTCTTATACAACCGAATATGATTCTACAATGAGCATTGAGTTACGGAAGAAAAGCCGTGATCCAAAGAAGTATTCTCAAATCATCAGAGAACTTCCTAAACGAATGGATATAGAATACAAAGTAATGTCGGCATTAGAAAAGGGCAAGGGCCCGATAACAGCATTGCGATCTATTCCAATCAATATACGCAGATTATTTGTTCAGGCTTATCAGGCATATATTTTTAATAAATCTCTAAGTGTAGCAGTAATAAATGGTGAAAATGTACTTGAGAGTAAGGAAGGCGATCTTTGTTTTGAAATGGAGAATTCATCAGTTTTTGGTAGAATAAGAAAATATAATTCTAGTACGGATTTAAATTCACAAACAGTTCCTGCAATTCGACTAATTGGATATACATTTCAGCCAGGTAAAGGAAGATTTGACACAATTACAGAGAAAATAATGAATATTGAAGGCGTAACGCCAAGAGAATTTTATATAAAAGAGATGCAAGAATTAAGTGCTCAAGGGGGATTTAGGCAAGCGCCTCTGTGGTGTAAAGACTTTGAATTTAAAGGATCACTTATAGTATCTTTTAAACTTCCAAAAGGATCCTATGCCACGACTCTATTGCGAGAGCTAATGAAGCCTGTGGATCCAATTAGAGCGGGATTTTAAGTTTTCTCATTGCTACAGCTGGGGCTTATTCCATAATGCGAAATGCAAAAACAATTTGAAATTTGCATTCTGATATATTTAACACGAATTTCTATGACAGAGAGAGAGAGTAATATTTTTCAGGTTCAGGGCAGGCCAAAGTTTTTGGGTTTTGACAATCTACTGGATATGAATAATGTATATCTGAATAAGAATCTGTGAAAGATTAATCAAAACTTAATTACTATTCTTCAAATAATCCTTAATATCATAATAAAACAATTATGGATAGAAGCAGTTTCATTTCATAAGAAATAGAAATAATAATTAATAATACAATAAAAAATAAAAGTAATCAGATAGAGACTAGGTTTATTAACATTGATGAAAGTCGTCTTGAAAACACTAATACAATAGTATGGACTGAAAATCCTATGAGCGTTCCAAATAGCAAGTTATTATAATTGAAATGGAAGTATAGCATTGATCCCACCATAGGCATAGTAATAAATATCGCCAAAGTAGTACTAGCCCAAAAATATTGTAACAAGGTAAACTCCTTATCATTAATACGTTTTTTTCTGTAAAAGAAAAGAAGAGACTGTGTCCTCATAGTATAAGCTTAGCAATATGATATTATAAATCCTGTATATTTTAAGCCTGTATTTCTATATTAATAGATAGAAGAATATAAATACTGCATAATGTATTCTATAATTTTCAACTAGTTAATTGAAATATATTATTTTTTGAAAGAATATCCGATTGAAGAGAGGTGACTCTACATTCACCAGGCAATAAAATTAAAATACCGATCAACTGAAAGTGCTTATCTTTTGGTTATTAAAAATCATTTTCTCATTTTGATATTAGAATATGTTATTTTGATTATGATATAATATCAAAACGATATTGCAATTCTATTTAAGTATATGCGATATTTTAAAGAATAGCGGAGTTTTCTAACCTTGATAATAACAATATTCTAATATCCAATTCATTATACTTCCAAGGCAACTATAAAATGTATAATAGTTAAAACATTTATGCAAGCAGTTGATGTGATGATAGTTAATGAATTAAAATCAATATAAAGGCTTTAAGGATCTGGTAGATATCATAAAACATTAGGTTATTGCCTCTCTTTTCATAAGTCATAAGTTTAAGATGAAAACTAATAATAATAACTTTAAACGTTGAGTAAAATAAAAAATGAAAAGTAAATGAAGAATGTAGTGAAAATAATAAATAGTAAAAGAATTTATTCAGGTAACATTTCACTTAGGCTAGACAGGTTTAAGTTAAATAATAAGATAATTGAAAAAGAAATAGTAGAACATCAACCCTCTATAGGGTTGGTTCCTGTTATTGATGGGATAGACATACTTTTTGTGATACAGTATCGGCACGCGGTAGGAAAAAATATTTTAGAAATACCTGCAGGAAAAATAGAAAAAGGTGAAACGCCCAAGCAGGCGGCTCTTAGAGAAATGAGAGAAGAAATTGGTTACACTGGTAAGTTATCACCAGTAATGCAATGGTACTTGGCACCTGGATATGACACCGAACTAATGCACATATTTATTGCAACAAATTTAAAAAAGATAAAGAAAAGAAAAGCAGATCTTGATGACGATGAAAATATCGTAGTTAGACGCATTAAATTTACTTCTGCAATCAAAAAATGCATTAATGGAGAAATTCAAGATGCAAAGACAGTGGCAGCACTCCTTGTTTATGCAAAAGTATTAGAAGCTAAATGCACACGAATGTAATAAATATTGTTCTATAACTAGTCTGAGTGAATTGGATTATACACTTTCCTTCCATCCTCAGATAGGCAATTTCTCTCGTTTATTAATTTCTGATGTTTAAATTGTATATTGCACCATGTACAGTCATTCTTGTTAATTACCAAGATATCAATTCTACCTGACAAAGTGGATGCTTGGTCTTGTAAGATAATGATAATTTTACAGCCGCCTCCCTTTCGAATTTTATGCAAATATGAATCACTAATACCATTTTGGAGAGCAACCTATTATGTGAGAAATAATCTATGTCATACAATCTGAATGGATTTCCAAGAGTTACACGTTTCCCAAATTCTGCAATTAAAGCAGACTGTTATGGTTCAAAGGAGATTCTAATAAGGAGTTACTTGTAGTCTGCTTGGCAACGAATGCTCTCCTAAAAAGTTCCACTTTACGAAAGTTCTCTTACTATAAATTCTACCATTTATACCTCCATTTACTTATTAACAATAATTCTTTTTTTTGCTCTACGTTCAGATCATACTGTTTTTATCTGTCTTAATATGCTCGAAGTTTTTGCATATTCTTTTACAAACATGTCAAATCAATCCTGTGTTATCGCAAGTCTGTAATTCTAGTTTCAATTGAGATATGTATATCAAATTTACGATAGAATATTATCTTCTTTTTCATGTGTCTTTTGATAGAATCAAAAGAAATGCACAGTAGATCTTGAGTGAGTATATCTATAAATGGTGCAAATCATTCAAATCATCTTTACCTGTCCTTTTACATGTGACAATCATAAATAAAATAATAATAAATCAGATACATTTTGCAGGAGCATAATGGAGCAAACTAATATTAAGTTCATCGTCAAATAAATAATAACAATTTTGTTGTAAAACAAAGATTTTGATAATCCAATTCTGGTTCTACGCTATTTGTTTCGTCCTAAGCTTATTATTTTGTAATTAAGGCATTCTGACAAGCCTTTCCAATTCCTGTACGGAGTTTATAGGAAGAGAACAGGAAAAGTTTCTGCAAACTAATGCGTAGTCAGATTCCTTTTGATTTTCCTGTACCAAATCTCTCCCCTTGAAAAATGGATAGTTTTGTAGTTCTTGTAATTGTGATTCGTTTTCTATGATACCAATAATACCATTAGGAATAAACTGTCTATTTAACCAGTTTACCATCTCAGAATTCCCTCTCTGTTTTTCAGTATTTCTTATAATTGTTATCTCAACAGGTTTCTTTATGTAAAGATACATCGCTATTAATAGATGTCCAAACCCAAACGGATTTTCTGATGCAGTTTTTGCGCCTTCTCGCATAATATGCTCCGCCTTGTATAAGTAATCATTGTTTTGAATGAAATGATATAGCCTAAGGAGGTTCGATGCAGCCATTGAATTACCGCTAGGTATAGCGAGATCGTAAAAACTCTTTGTTCTGACAATCAACTGCTCATGATCATCAGAGGTAAAGAAGAAACTGCCTATATCAGGATCCCAAAAGTGCTGGATCATAAAGTTAGTATAAACGATTGCTTTTTGAAGATACTTTGGTTGAGCATAGATCTCAAATACATCCAATAATGCGTTAACGTAAAATGCATAATCATCAAGATATGCATTTAATTTTGAAATTCCATCCTTAAATGCTCTTTGTAATCTACCATCATTTTTTGCGATTTTGAATTCAACGAAGTTTACTGCATTTATTGCAGCATCAAGATACTTTTTATTTCCAGTAACTTTATATCCTTTGACAAAACCTGATATCATCAGTCCATTCCAAGAAGTCAGAATCTTATCGTCTTGCCCTGGCCTTACTCTTTTACTTCTTACTTCTAAAAGTCTTTTTGAGGCATCGTTGATAATGCCTTCTATTGCTTCAGTTGTCATATGGTATTTTTGTGCGAGATGGTTTAAGGAGTTTCTAATATTGAGAATATTTTTACCTTCGAAATTACCTGCCTCTGTAATTCCATAATGTTCACAAAAAATATCAGAAATAGTTGTATCTTCTAAGACATTGACAATTTCTTGTTTTGACCAAACATAAAATTTGCCTTCTTCACCCTCAGAATCAGCGTCTTGAGCAGAGTAAAATCCACCATGCGGAGAGGTCATTTCAGCAATCACATATTCTAAGATTTTCTCCACTATCTTCAAATATTTTACATTACCACTGATTTGATAAAGTTCTGCATAGAGCTGTGTCAACAAAGCGTTATCATAAAGCATCTTTTCAAAGTGAGGAACAAGCCACTTTTGGTCTGTTGAGTATCTAGCGAATCCTCCACCAAGATGATCGTGAATACCACCGGCAGCCATCTTATCAGCTGAAAACATGACAAAATCTTTGAAACGGCTTATTTGTGAGATATCATAGTAACGCAGAAGAAAGAGAAGATTGGATGTATTTGGAAATTTTGGTGCTTGGCCAAAACCACCATATACGGGATCCCCCATCTGGAGTAGACCTACAGCCGCCTCATCTATTATTGATCGTTCGATATTTTCTCCTTTTCCTTGTACGTCTTTTGCTGTATTTGATAAGGCATGCATAAATTCAGAAGTGGCAGAGTGGATTTCCTGTTTTTTTGATTTGTATGCTTCGGCCAGCTGATTTAATATCGTCCCAAAGCCAGGCATACCATACCTGCTATATTTTGGAAAATACGTACCTGCATAGAAAGGTCTTTGGTCCGGTGTCAAGAATATAGAGAGGGGCCAGCCACCTGTTCCTGTTGCAAGTTGGCAAACTTTTTGATATATATCATCTATATCTGGTCTTTCTTCTCTATCTACTTTTATATTAATGAAATTTTCATTCATTATCTTGGCGATTTCTTCGTCTTCAAACGATTCATGGGCCATTACATGGCACCAGTGGCATGCACTATATCCTACGCTAAGAAATATAGGCTTGTCTTCTTTCTTGGCTCTTTGAAGAGCATCTTCTCCCCATGCGTACCAGTCAACAGGATTATTGGCATGCTGTAAAAGATATGGGCTACTTTCGTTAATAAGCCTGTTTGTCCTAGAGTTACTCTTATTATGACTGCCATGTTCTTGCATTATAGAAAGTTAGCAATAATGCTATTTATATTATGTATTTGCAAGGTTATGCGATAATCTTATTGTGTACCACCCAGTATGAAATCTGCACTTTAAGAGTATTAGAATCAATCGAGACATGATTGGCGCAAAATACAAAATCTGAAAATAAAAATGTGTTAGATAGTACATCCTGTCATTATCTATGTTATCTATTTGTTTTGCCTTCACTAACGTGCCATTTACTCTTAAATATGACATGCCAAGTAATAAATACTGCGATACTTATTCATAATGACGATAAAGTCATATTCATAAACAATATTGGATAGCATCTACCGACTTGAAATTATGTTTTACATACTCACTATTTCTTTTGATGCAACGAGATGGCGATTATTGTAAAATATTATCGTCTAGAATAAAGCCTAATGTCTTTATTGTTCTAACTTGTTGGCATTGATCACAATACCAATAATGCACAATTTTGTCATCCATGTTATCGTTTTTTATATCATATGATCTATGACCACATTCTTTTAATATAACATAGTAAGATATCATTGAACTAATTTCCCACGTAGTTGCCAAGATCTGTCTAGCATTTTTATTTCTCTGTCCTTTTTTCGTAATAATATCACAGATATGTTACAAATAATAATAATCATTTCCTATACCATCACTTTTCTATATTAATACAATCCAATTGTTTAAAATGCATAAATGTTACTTTTTATTAAATAGTCGATAAAAATAAGCTACCATTATAAGGACTAATTCGAACATAGGTCTTGCACTATTACTGTGTGAGAGAGAAAAAATTAAAAGTGAATAGGATAATCCATCAGGAAAGATCATGATCAAAATCCAGATAAGACTATAAGAGTAACTACAATGAACGATCAAAGAAATAGACAGCAAAACCGAAAGTTATGGTAGAAAGAGTGAATAGATGAGGAGGAGGAACAGCATAATTATTATGTCCAACTTTTAGTGTTTTCTGTACGATATATTTGAATCTTAATTAAATCCCAATTAATTATCACCGCCTAGTTAAAAAATATCACACTCTAAAAAATAATTATTTTTTATTGACAGTCTTTTAGATTCAAAATAAAAATTGAAAATATGAAAAAGAGTAAGGCATAATTGTTATTTTTGTTGTTTTCTTCTATACAGTAAATATGTTAAACTTAGCAAACCTCCAGATACTATTATACTATTTATAATTCCAAGAGCATCGCCCTCAGACAAAGTAATCATACAAAAAGTTTGTCCAGAGACACAACTTAGAGCAAAAAAAATTCCGTTCCAGATAGAATGGGTAAGTATCGCAAACCAGCCTTTTCCACTAATCCAAGTTCTGAGACTGAAAAAAAGAGAAGGTATAACAAACAACCAGTTTGCAAATGCAAGGGCAGTTAGTTCATAGGTATCGGTATTCAGAATATGAACCATTGCCCATATAATACCGCCTGCCAAAACCACAAAATTGTTGCCAAAGACATAAAATGGAATGCCAAAAAAAATAGTTTCCTCAATAGGTCCAGCGGCTAACACTAAATGGAGGTACAGGGGACGTGACGGTTCTTCATAATCTGAAAATACGTTATCGATGACTGATGTTCCAATTAGCATAATTATAAAGCCAATTCCATGGTAGAACAAAAGCATTTTCGTTATATAACCAATTGAAGTACGGCGATATTGTGATATCCATGATCGTGGATTTATGTCTGTCTTGAAATCAGAAAATTGTGATTCTATTGACGACAGTTGAGCTTCAAATTTTTTCTAAAACAACGAGGTATAAAAGTACATTTATTCATTCTTGTACTGCTAATGATAATGGAGGTATACAGTTATTCAAGAATAATGGTCTATGAAGGATCTGCTGATAGCTGGATTTTAAGTTTATGACAATGTAATTATCCATAGTAATTCAGTTTGTCTTCATATATTTTTTTGCTTAATCAGCAATTCACATAAACATTAATCTATGACGATAAAAAACGTCTACAATTACCATACAGCATAGAAGTATATTTCTTTATTGATTGATTGATCATCCAGTCCAACTAGCATAGATCGCGTAGTAAGCCAGATAGCATCATATTTAATTGGTCAATTAATTAATTTTTAGAATTAATATATTAATTATGTAAAACAAGAACTTTCTCACATTCATATAGTATTCTTGCGATAACTGTGTGCGCCTCCAATTTGAATTCTCCAATAGAGTATGAACAACTGAACATCTTGCTTGTATCGTCCGAAAAATGACCTCTTGGAAAGCCGCCTATCACGAATGCAAAATGGTGATCGTTTTTAATAATATTTCTAGATACTATTTCTTCTGCAGTGCTTTGAACTCCATTGCTAGAGAGTCCTATCAGTTTGTCAGGTCTTACTCCATTTTTTATGAATTCTTCAAACGTAATATCGTCGTGTAATTCTAAGAGTATGTTATTGCCATCGGCACTTTTAATCACCTTCTCTTTGAATAAATTCATCATAATACCTTCAAAACGAAAGTAGGATTTTGGTATTCGTAAATTATCACCAATAAGTATTGCTTTATCTGTCACCGTGTGAATATATACCTTCAACATACTTTTAAGAAACAATGGAGTTGACAATGCCTCCATCAGGGCAAAATGGATTATATCCGGTCTGCCACGCTTCCAATATGATTCTAATCCAGCTCTCAGCATTGCACCATGGTGATAACTTCTGTCAAGTAAAATTTCTCTAGGATTTTTGCCAAGCTTTTGAGCATGGTTTTTAACGGCAGGATGACTAGCAATTTGTTTTGGTACAGTTTCTATTGATGCCTCAGCTATTATTAGTGATATCGATGTCGCCAATCTAAAATTTTGTATATACTACTACTACTTATTAACTACAATAAACAAAAAGAGCCTCAGGAAGGGTATAAGAAAAACTTTTGTGATAAAGTAGTGCCTTTGAAAGAATCATGATTAAAGTGATCATGATATAAATTCAATTGGAAGAGAGAAAACATAAGTCTGATAACTGTGATAGAAAAATGTAAAGTCAATATGGCCTCCAGAATGATATAAGCGAATCTATTCTTGAGTGTAACGTGGAATTTGACTTCTTGCCTCGTCTATTGTCTTTCTGATTGATCTTTAGTATAATCTAATGCTCTGTTGATTGCATGGTGTTGTTCTCTGTGCTAATTCTGATTGTGATACTTACCATATTGTTTTTAGGATGTATAGGCAGTTGACGTTGTTGTTGTTGTTGCTATCGTTATTTTATCTTTTATTTTTATATCTTTCATTGAGAAAGAATAATTCTCTCTAATCGTAAATAAGGTAAATAAGGTTGTATATACTGGATATGGATTGGCACTAGAAATTTTAGTGTATAGTAGAGTTACTACTGATCTCAAGTCTGTTATTCTAAATTAATAGTTATACCGTTTATAATAAGCATTCGCTACACAACGTACATAGTATAGGGAAAGAAATGATGTTACTTTGAATGGATTATAGCTGAAGAGTCTAACAAAAAAGACGATGTCAATGATTGATTCCTTTTAAAAATCTTCTTTCTTTAATTTGTTCGATCAGTATTTTAATAAAAAATATGTTTGCTGCTACTATTCTACCTTTACCTTATCTCTTCTTTGCTCTTTTGTCCATGGACTCCAAAAGAGATTGAACCAGGATTCCGACAATTTGGCAGAATTTATAACAAATTCTTTGTACATATCAATCCAAGATACCGTATAATATTGCCACAAAGTCATATTAGCCCAAAAGGGATCACGGTCATTTCTCAGATAATTAGCATTTTCTCTTGATGTTATAAGATTCTCTTGGCTGATAATTTGTTGTTGGCGTTTTTCTTCTTCTATTGACTCTTTGGTAGTAAGTTCTATTGCTTCAGCTTCTCTTCTTGCTTTGTCTTCAGCTTCTCTTCTTGCTTTGTCTTCAGCTTCTCTTCTTGCTTTGTCTTCAGCTTCTCTTCTTGCTTTGTCTTCAGCTTCTCTTCTTGCTTTGT
>DASQRW010000030.1:0-2901 GCA_035642715.1 Nitrososphaeraceae archaeon
CACACAAACTATTCACTTATTGCTTTTGGAAATGTAAATCCGACTCTAGATATATGTTGATGTATTGCAATTGCAACTACTATACTTTTTTCTCCCTTGCAATTTTTAAACTACACTCTTTATACTATTGCCCATGAGTAAATCAAACGGACCGGAAGTGGAGCGAACGAGAGTGGAGGTCGAGTGGTGCTTTTCGTCTACCGAACACCAAAAAATAACCATGATGCGATGATACGAGTCAATAAACAATCTGTTGATCTGTTTAGGAAGTTCAAAGTTCCTTGGAACCCTTCCAGCTCACTAGTACCGAAGCCATGATGGACTTTACCAACACAGCCAATGCTGTCTTGGCTAACAAGACGAGAGGAGGAGGTTTGGTGGGAGTTATAGTTCTACAGAGATCAAAAGCATCTGGAAGACGTCAAGGGAAGATGGAACATGATGAAATCGGGCCTAAACTTTTCCGAGAGTTTATGGATTTAGTCACCCCAGGATCTGGCGTCATCATGGGCGATTTCAGCAGCATCAAGCTGTAGACAATTAAAGGAGATCAACATGTAAAACAATAAAGATGCGGTCACAAACATCGCAGTCAATAATTTTGAAACAGCCAGGAAATTATATGAAGACATGCTTGGCCTGACACAGATTGGTGCTGAAGACCAGAAACTGATCGTCTTCAGGAGTGGAAACTCCACGATCAACATCTATCAGTCGCAGTACGCCAGAACCAACCAGGCCACGGGAGTGACGTGAGTCGTCTCAAAAACGTGGAAGATGTCGTGGGGGCACTCAAGATCAAGAGCGTCACATTTGAACACTACGACATGATGGACATGACGCAAGAGGGCGATGTCCACATCGCCGGCAACATGAAGGTCGCTTGGTTCAGGGATCCGGATGGCAACATCCTCAACATCGTTAGTGAATAGTGGAGCGTCGCACTCTTTGTATTGTTCTCCCTTGAATCCATCTCAGGGGAAAAAGTAAATGAGAAAGTAATTTTATGCTGGCAACACTTGATGGATTCTTTGAAGGACCAAACGGAGAATTAGATTGGACATTCATTGTTTGGGATGAAGAATTCCAACAATTGATGCTATTTTATACGGACGTGGGGCTTAACAAAAGACTGGCCACCAAAATGTGGACGAATTAGGGCCAGAGACTGAAAGCACAATTGAATTCGTAAACAACGTGAATAATATAAAAAAGGTTGTTTTTTCAAGGACGCTGGAAAAGGTTGAAGACAATGCAAAAATTATTAGACAAATTAATGCAGAGGAAGTATCGAAGATGAAAACAAGAGCCCACAGTCATCTATTCATCTATCCCCGATACGAAAATTATCAGTAAACACTATTGCACTTCTTCTTTTATGATATTTCTTTAATTTTGTTCCAACAGTGCACACAAAAATCTCCTTCATCATAGAATATCTCTTCATTGTTGTCACATGAACTACATTTAATATCCATATAGATTGCATTTATCAAAAGGAAACTATGCCATTTATTTACGGATGTCAATAACCTAGACTTTTATTAATTTTGAAAACTTCATCTCTAGTCCACCTTTCGATCTAGTAGATAATTCGTAAACTTCGTCTTTTGTAAGTGGAATTAGTGAAATATTATTCTCTTTGAAACAAATGGGACATGTATTGATAATTTGTTCTTGTTTTTTATCCAATTTGAAAATAGTTGCACTCCAAAAACATGATTCACAGAGTGCAAAATGGCGGTTAGTAGTAGTATAGTTGTTATATCCTAAGCTTTGAATTAATTGGCTATCATTATTGTTATTCTGCATCTTGCTATTTTTGTAAAGTCATCCTACACTTATCACCTTTACCAAATGTAATCATATAGACTATTTAGATCTATATTGAGGACCAGTATTGTACGTGTTTTATATCGGATAAGTTTTTTTATTCTTAAAATCCAACTAGTAATACATGGTAGTTGACTTGAATTCTTCATAGAATAGATAATAAATGATAACCCTACCCCTAATCCAATTCATTTAATTATTCTATGAGGTATCTCAATCAACTAATCCTTTTTTTCTAAAGTTTCTGATTACAGAACCAGGTATAGCAGCAATAGTAGCGCAGTTGAAATCAAGACAGAATTTCTTATTCAACATCAAAGGTAAAGTAGTAACAAATTACTACTAAGAGTATTTTTGCAGTGTTTATATAAAGAACAACTATATTTAATATATAACTCTATATTGATAAATAATACTATAGGTTTTATTGCGGCAAATCATTTCAGAGTATCTATCATTCCTATTCACAGATGTCAAAAACATTATTGAGCAATGATAAAAGTAAGGAAGAAGAAAACAAGCAGTTCAAAATTTCCGAAGTGTTAGCTGAAGAACGACAAGAAGAAGAAAAAGAATTCATTATATTACAAATTTGTAAATCTGATATAGATAAAGCAATCAAGGATTTAAAAGAACATAAGAAACTAAACCAATACTATGAACCTGACTATAAGCTAGTAGTAGAACGTTACACAGATAAAACATTGGACGTTTACGGATGGTATGAAAGTCTTAAGGAGACGATAAGAACTACTGATAAAACTTTGTATGCGTATGATGAGTTATAAGACTCATAGGGAAGGAAGGAACAAGAATATAATAAACCAAAAATCTTAATCACTTTTCTATTTACAACAGTCGGTTTTGGAACAATCTCATAGTCATAGGCTTGACAACACCGAGTCGATAGCATATAGCTTATAGGAAGAAAAGAAGGGACACCTTCAATGATATCTACACCTTTAATATAACACAAGAAAAAAGTATTCAATAAAGTGTTTCTTTCCATTAATATATTTAAACAAACAAAATTAAACAAATCGTCTAATAATTTAATCAAAAGGTTTA
>DASQRW010000031.1:0-6728 GCA_035642715.1 Nitrososphaeraceae archaeon
TATTATGTATCGATGCATTCGGACCGATCAGCGACAATGCTGGAGGATTGGTTGAGATGACAGGCATGGGAGAAGAGAACCGAACTATTACGGATAAAATAGATGCTGTGGGAAACACTACAAAGGCGATCACAAAAGGATTTGCTATAGCCAGTGCTGGTCTAGCGGCATTGGCCATGATTCAGGCATTTCAACATGAAGCAGACAACATCTTTCCAACAAAAGAATTCTTGTACTCTCTGTCCGATGTAGGATTGGTTATAGGCCTCTTAGTTGGTGGCTTGATTCCTTTCTTTGTAACTAGTCAGCTAATTACTGGCGTAGGTAACGCTGCATCGAAAATGGTAGAGGAGATAAGAAGACAATTTAAAGAAAAGCCCGGTATTTTAGATGGAAAAGAAACTCCTGACTACGCACGATGTGTAGACATTGCGACAAGTGCTAGCCTGCGAGAGTTATGGAAGCCTGCTCTGGTGACTGTAGCGGCACCTATTATTATAGGAATTATATTAGGACCGACTGCAGTGGCAGGTGTGTTGATGGGCGCCGTTGTTAGTGGACTATTTTTAGCCTATCATCTTGCAAACAGCGGTGGTGCATGGGACAATGCTAAAAAATATGTTGAACTGCTGGGAAAGAAAAAGACAGAAGCTCATGCAATAGCAGTAGTTGGTGACCTAATCGGCGATCCGTACAAGGATACGGCTGGCCCAGCTCTAAATACTGTAATCAAGTTGCTAAATACAGTCGCAATAGTATTTGTGCCGGTCTTTATTGCTATCCTTGCGATGTAAGAGAGAGCGAGAGAGAAAGCATAGTTAATAAATATAAATGCAGGTCGTAAGATAAGAGTGGCTTTGGTATAATAATAAATGGCACTTCAAGGCAAATTTGAAGCTAAGGCATTTGAAAATGAGATTCGCAGTTATTTAGACAAGATAAATCTGAAAACCCTTTTGAAAAATGAGCTTTTTGATAATAACAATAATAATGACATAGTAAGTTATATCGAGGGTCCTCCCACCCTGAATGGAGAACCACATGCAGGACATTTAAGAGGACGTATAATTAAAGATGTCTGGTATAGATTCAATACTTTACAAAAAAAGAAGGTTATCTTTAGAGCTGGCTGGGATACTCAGGGTCTTCCAGTAGAATTGCAGGCTGAAAAGGAATTAGGATTGACAGGAAGTAAAACAGATAATCTTAAGAAAGTTGGAATCGAAAAAATCGTCGAAACATGCAAGAAATTAATTTTACATTATAATGAGAAATGGGTTAGCGCAGACAAATTATTAGGTATGTCATTTGACTATGAAAATGCATACTGGACTTTTTCTGACCAATATATTGAAAGAGAATGGCAATACTTAAAGAAAGCTTGGGAGAACGGAATATTACAGGAATGGTTTAGGGTTGTTGCATACTGTCCGTCATGTCAAAGTTCTCTTAGTAATGCTGAGGTTAACCAAGGATATGAAATAGTCGAGGATCCGTCTTTCTATTATAAAGTCAGATTAACGAACACAGAAGATACGTATCTCATAGTCTGGACAACCATGCCTTTTACAGTAGTTACAGATGAAATGATCGGAGTAAATCCAGAAGCGAAATATGTATATGTAACACTAAACAACAACGGCCAAGAAGAACAAGAAGAAGAAGAAAAGTGGATTGTTGCAGAAGCCCGATTGCATGATTTGATGAAACAGTTCAGAATTTATCAATTCAAAATTGAAAAAACAATTTACGGTAAAGATCTTGATGGCATGCATTACATTCATCCTTTACTTGATTTGATACCAGAACTTGACAACTTGGCAAAAGAAGGATCCATTCACTTTGTCGTAGCAGAAGAGTTTGTAGATGCTGTTGCAACCGGCAGCGGCATAGTTCATCTGTCTCCAGCAAATGGTGAAGTAGATTTTGATATTGCCACAAAAAGAAATGTGCCAATATTTGTACCAATAGACGACAGAGCTTTCTTTACAGAAAAAGCAGGAGAATTCAAAGATATTTTTGTCAGAGATGCTGACCAATCAGTAATTAAAGCAATGGAAGACGCAGGTGCTGCTATTAAATCAGGTACGATAAAACATCAATATCCAACTTGCTGGCGTTCTCATCACAAACTGGTCTGGATTGCTAGAAGAGAATATTTTTACATTATAAAGAAACTTGGCGATCTACCATTAGAAGCAGCACAGAAGGCAGAATATTTTTATGAGCCTCCAAAAAATAGATTTTCTGAAATTATAAAGGAAAAGGTACCATGGTGTATATCAAGGGAGCGTATTTGGGGTACGCCTCTTCCAATTTGGTCGTGTCCTGAATGCGGACACAAAGATCCATTATTCTCAAGAGATGAAATCATAAAAAAGGCAAGCGATCTTCCTGATGGTCCCAACTTTGAACTTCATAGGCCTTGGATTGATAGGATTGTAATAAAATGTGACAACTGTGGTAGAGAGAATATGCAAAGAGAACCTTTTGTTCTAGATACATGGCATAATAGTGGTGGAGCACCCTATGCTTCACTCAGCGATGTGGAATATCAGAATCTAATTCCTGCTTCTTTCCTAACTGAAGGAATAGATCAAACAAGAGGTTGGGCATACACTCTATTGATGGAAAATGTAATTTTGCAACAACGCGCAATAGCGCCATTCCAATCGTTTCTCTTCCAAGGACACGTGCTAGATGATAAAGGAAACAAAATGAGCAAAAGTATCGGAAATGTAATTGATGCATACAACCTACTCAGAGAAAATTCTGTAGATTTGGTTAGATTTTATTTTATGTGGAAAGCCTCTCCGATTGAATCATTGAACTTTAGCCTTAAAGAAATGGAAAAAAGACCCTATCAGGTCATAAGTACCTTATATTACTTACACACTTATTTTAAACAGAATAGCAGCTTTGATAAATTTGAACAGAATAAACACAATCTTACATGGGTGCTAGACAATAATTTATTGAATTTACCGGAGATATGGCTTTTATCAAAGTTACAGGGCCTAATATCTCAGGTCACAATAGCATTTGAAGGATGTAGATATAATGAAGGTGCAAAAGCAATCGAAGAATTTATAATTAATCAATTAAGCCAAACATATATTCCAGTTACCAGAAATGATATTTGGGATGATAGTCCAGAGGGCGTTAACCGCAGATTTGCAATCTATTCGATATTGGCCTATTCGCTCATGCAAATAGATATAATGCTTCATCCTTACTCGCCATTTATTACGGATTATCTCTATTTACGTTGCTTTCCACATCTAAAAAAGAGTAGTATCCTACTTGAACGCTGGCCAAAATATGAAGGACAACTTGTTAACAGAATGATAGAAGAAGCTTTTGACAAATCAAAAGAAGTAATCTCTCTTGCCAATGCTGCAAGAATGAAAGTTCAACTAAAAAGACGATGGCCAATGAAGGAGGCTATAATTTGCAGCCCCGATTTAAGATTTCTTTCCGTCGATGGAATTTCAAATATAATAAAAAATCAGCTAAATGTTGAAAATTATGCACTTGTTGAGATTCGTGACGATACAGAACTAGTAAAACTATTAAGTCTCTTAGAAAATAAATTGCCAATTGTTCCTAACATTGAGTTGATAAGGAAAAAAATCGCACCTAGCGTAAAGAGCAATATTGATAAAGTAATACTTGCATTTGAAAAACTCGATAAAATAGAATTGCTCAAAGCTTTGAACTCATCATCTGGAGGGGGAACATTTAGGCTTGTATATGAAGGTGGAGGAGAGATCCTTCTATCGCCAGATGATTTAAAGCTATCATACATAGTCTCAGAAGGATACGTTATGTCAGAAAGAGACAAGCTTATGGTCTTTATTTCCACACAACGCGACAAGGAATTGACAGCTAAAGGCTTCTTAAGAGATCTAGCTAGAAATCTACAGCAGTTACGAAAGGAGTGTGGATATAATCCAACAGATATACTTTCAACAGCGTTTGTTGCAGATTTATATGATGAAGAAATTTCTTTTCTGTCTCCATTGAAGGATGAGTTGAAGTATCTTGTAAGAGTCAAATCCATTGTATTAACGAAAGATGCAGTTGAAAAAATAAACTACAAGTCAATAGATCTTGAAGGACGAAAACTGAAAATTTCAATACAATAGAAGGGGCATCTTTGTCTATAAAGTATATTTATGAATTACGGTTCTAATTATAAAGGCAAAACTATAATAGCAACATACAGTAGTGAATATATGTATTAGAATTCAGCGAAAAGCACCTCCTTATAGAAAGTAAAGTAGATCTATCTATTTTGTTAAATTTTTTTGTCATATATTATTATAAATAGTAAATATATTGAATTATTGGTCATGGCCAACAAGCAGTTAACTTTGGATGAAAATCAAGTAACTTTAGATGATTGGTTGATCGAACGGCTAAGAGATAAACTTCGCAAAGCGGCTGCTAATGCCAATAGAATAGGCAAGCCTATTTTGTTATATAGAAATATTATAGAGGAAAATGAGGCTGCAGCAGAAGAAGAAGTCGCCACAGTTAGCGAGAAAAACGCTATTGTGCAAGTATTTACTTATGGTGGGTTTATTCCTCCTACATTTCAGCAACAACACGTATTTAGACTAGACGATTTTCCAATGTGGGTAATGAAAAGAGGCCGTAACCTTCTACTACAATGTCTTGAAAACTTGGAATAAATAATAATTATTATTATTATTACTATAGAATAGGACTTGTACCATTCATTTAGTTAAAGATGGTAGAGCCTGTCTAATGCCTCTATCTTTAGTAGTATTCTCTATTAAAAAGGTTAAACCAGAATATATTAGCCCGTTTATGCAAGGAACTTAACTTTGCCTCGATATCTTTATGGCAATGCATTTATACTATTCTGCTAAAACAAAAAAATATTATTATTATTATTGTTATAGTCTATCGGGAAATCCACCATAATCGCTGTAGCTATTTCTTTGATTAACGATAGCTAGAGTATTTCTAATAAGATGATACATATTATTATGGCATGAACAATTACAGAGTCTCGTTATTTTTGATCCCTTTATTATCTCTAGTATTATGCCTTCACATAAACCGTGTTCATTTTGAAGACATCTATCCGACTTATCCACGGCATAAAATATTCGTAGTTTAATTTTATTATTGTTATTAACATAGGCATACACATACATACACACTGTAATTGTTAAATTATTTTTGATTCAATATAAACATGAATGGATATTTATACTGAGGATAGACCTTGGGGAAAATTTGAAAAATTTCATGAGAATCAATTATCTACTGTTAAATTAATCTATATCAAGGCTAATTCTAGACTCAGTCTTCAGTATCATAAAGAGAGATGGGAATTTTGGAAAGTAATGAAGGGAACTGCTCAAGTAGAATTAGACGGCAAGATAAGTGAAGTAAAAGAAGAGGAAAATGTAGTCATTCCAAAAGGAGTAAAACATAGAGTTAAGGCGCTGAATAATAATTGTATTATCCTTGAGATCTCCTATGGTAAGTTCGATGAAAACGATATAGTCAGAATAGAAGATGATTATCAACGAATAATCTAGACGAAAACTTCACTTAGTTATATTATGTAATGTCATTATAACGTGTTCCTCTACTTTTATTTCAAATTTCTATACTTCAACGGTGGTGCATTTTGACATTTTTATATACTATATCCAATTAGGACCTCAAAAAACCTTTTATGAATTTGTTGATAGGACTTTTTTAAGCAAATCACAAAAGAGAAATATAGCATCCAAAAGATTATTAGAATAAAAAAGACATTGCTGAAGTATTCAGGCGACAGGTAGCTAATTACATTTTAGATAAAAGATTTTAAATATGAAGAAGGAAGCGACGTGACAACTAAAGATACTACTAATTCTAACAATATCTTCTGTTGAAACTACGCTGTGACTTGCCTTTTTGTTATCACTTATTACATATATGTAATTAATAATAATACCTATAACAGAGAAAAGCCATATCTCTCCTAGTAATTTGACAGTTGGTTGATTATGTGAGTCTAGGAGAGATGACCAATGACGGTTATACGCCGATCAGATTGGTAACTAGCTGCTGCGGCGGCGGTGGGGGGGTGACTGTCGTTACTACTATACAGCCGGAGCATCGAATGCTATTATCTAGGTTGGTGGCGTAGGCGGTGGCTGGGATAAACCAGCAAGAGGATTGTATCCTCATCTTTGTAAAAAGCTTATAAGAAATGATAGCAACTCATTACGGGTTCGTTTTCGCTATCCAACTGACTTTTATAAATCTGTCCTAGATGTAATTGAGGGCATACACTTCTTGGAGAAGCAGGGAATTGAGCCAGTTGAACTCGTTGGTCACTCTTTTGGAGGCGCTGTTGTTATTCAGGCCGCTACTACTACTACTGCGTCCTCTGATAGAGTTAGGACTGTTGTGGCACTTTCTACACAAAGCTATGGTGCAGAAGGTGTGTATCGACTCAAGCAAGGTAGCTCAATTCTCCTAATACATGGTACTGATGATAAAGTACTACCACCATATTGTTCGTCTTATGTGTATAACCTAGCAAATGATCCCAAAAAGATTATTTTTTATAAAGGAGCTACGCATGGTCTTGATGAACCAGGTGAACAGGTTCAACAAATGGTATATGATTGGCTCGTGAAGCACCTATAAAACAAGATGAACTCTAGAATGTTTGCCGGAGCTATTCAATTGAG
>DASQRW010000032.1:0-2466 GCA_035642715.1 Nitrososphaeraceae archaeon
TCGTATTTTTATTATACTAAAATGTATTAGGTATAATGACAATAATAACTTCAAACGCTCAGAAAAATCAACTAAGAGCATTCTTAATAGTAGTAGTTATGGCATCAAGTCTATTCTTGGTAACATCCCTGATTAATCCAATAGGTCAAATATCACAACAACAACAACAATATGTATTTGCTCAAAAAAATATTGCTGCTTTACCATCATATAATAAAACAAGCACCAATAATACAACTTTCCCTCAGATCCATAATTATACTTCATCGCCCCCTGCCCCAGTCAACTCATGGATTATAGAAAGCAAAAATGGATTAGTCATAATTGATACCCAACGTCAATTTTCTGAAGCTAAAAAACTTCTAAAAGAAGTTGAAAATATAAACAAACCTATCCTAGGTGTTATTTTCACACATCATCATCCAGATCATGTAAACGGAGCAGCAGCATTGTTAAATGGAACTACCAATGTACCAATATACGCAACCCAATCGACGTTTAATATTTTGAAAAATGATACTGGAGGATATATAGCCTTATCAAAGCAGCTTCTCCCTAGTAACGAGTACTCCAATCAAGTAGTATTACCTAATATGATTGTAAAGTCAGGTGAAAATATCACTGTTGATGGAATAACTTACCATTTTGAAGACCTTGGTATAGGAGAAGCTGATGATATGATGGTAATTTATCTTCCATTACAGAAGATAATGTTTACTGGGGACATAGTCAATAATCATATGCATCCTTTCTTTGCAGGGGCAGTTAGTCCAGAAAGCCCTTCACATATTTCAGAATGGATTAAACAGATAGAATATCTACTACAGAAATACCCAGAAGCAAAAACTCTGTTTCCAGGACATGGTCAAAGTGGTGTAGCTAAGACTTTACTAGATGAACAATTGAATTATCTAAATACATTCAGATCATTAGTTAAGCAACAAATGCAATTGGCACCAAAAGTAGGAGGAGGAGAAAGAGCAGTAGCAGGTATTACTGAAGAAGGTAAAGCATTGATAAAAAGTGAGTTGCAAAGGCTATATCCTAGTTACAGTCCAGTAGCCACCCTACCAAACATGCTTGATTATAACATAGATGCTGTTGCAAAGGAGATAAGTCAAGAGAAATAATAATAACAAAAAGCTTAAGCAGACTATGTATTATCTTACTCTGTTATGCCTGTCTGTTTTATGATACCCATGATGGATAGAGATATGAGTAAGGCAACATGTAAGTGTTGTATGGCTTCAGCAAGTAGTTGAATGGCAAGATGTTGATAACACAATTGCAAAGTTAAGGAATAATACTCATTTAATAGTATTAGTAGTGTTACCACCAAAGAATGCAAATAGCTGTTCTGTCAAAAAGCTAGGACGCTCTTCTGGAATCCAGTGTCCAGAGTCAGGAACTATGCCGCCACTCACATTTGTAGCAAGCAAACGCATTGAATCTAATGCCGCACTACCAAAACTACACTTACCACCCAGAGCTAAAACAGGCATAGGAAGTTTAACCCTAGAGTATTCTTTATTTTGTTTTATATCATCAAATAAAGCTCTATAGTATTCGAATCCAGCTCGCATTCCACCAGGAGCAGAATAGTGACTAACATATTCGTCAATATCTTCTTTTGTGATTGCAGCAGGATTACATGTGTATCTATAGAACCAAGTAAGGTATTCTCTTTCATGTCCCTCAACAAGCATTTCTGGAATATCACGCACCATATGAAATTGTGCCCACCATAAGCCTGTAATATTTTGCCCTAGGCCTATACCAGCTATAGGAACATCAAGGATAACCAAACGTCTAACCTCATTGGGATGAGCAGCAGCATACGAATATGCTACTTGTACACCAAAATCATGCCCAACTAAGAATATATCTCTAAAACGTAGTTGAGATACCAGTTGATGTATATCTTCTGCAGTAGTCTTACCATCATAGCCTGTAAGTGGTTTTGAAGAATCTCCAAGACCTCTTAGATCAGGTGCAATAACGGTATAATTTTTAGCCAAAGCTGGCATAACATGACGCCATTCATACCATGTCTGTGGCCAACCATGCAGCAAAACTATTGGATCTCCATGGCCACCTATAACGTAATGAAGTTGGATACCATTCACAGATGCCATATGATGCGAAAAGGTCACATTATCGATATCAAAAGATATGTCTTTTAAGAGAAAAGGTTGTTGTTCTTGTTGTTGTTGTGCTATTGCAGCCCGATTTTGGTTTAATATTAATGAGCTAACAGACAATATGCTGGCTACAATAATAATAACAATCATAACAAATGTTATTGCTTTTACATGAAATGGAAGATGAAATGACGAAGAGTTACCCTTCTCATTCATTATAAAGTCTGGTCATTTGTTTGTAATAAACATAGTAGTATTAATTCTGAACTAGCCTGAAAGAACAAGTTTATTGACTAAACATACTAAAAATGAGGTTGGATATTTT
>DASQRW010000033.1:0-4363 GCA_035642715.1 Nitrososphaeraceae archaeon
GATTAGCCGAAAAAGCAGACTGATACATTATTTTGGCCACGACTGCAAGTAAAGGCTTGCTTTCGCTTCAGAAATAGTGTATGGTGCTCTACGCAGTAGGTTAACCATCTCTTCAAAGGTGGGGAGTATGAGCTTAGAGCAGCATGGGAAAACCACGGGGCTATCTCTTAGCCTATCAAAGTAGTCTTGCAGGGAAAGCCACATGTCTTCGAAAGTTAATCGGTTTTTCTTTTAAAAGTTTCAAAAGGTTCTTCTTCTCTTTCTGATCGATCTACTAATGCCATTGCAATTTGTTGATGCCTATCCTCTTGAATTAATGCAATACTAGTCGATAAAAGTAATAGATCTAAAATTAGATCAAGGAAAAAACCTTAGACTAACTATAGTCTGTCTTCATATAAAAAAGAAGAGTGATTTATGATAGACATAATAAAAATAATAAAAATAATTTAATGCTACTAATATAAGATGCAATATTGCAGCTATTGCAGTAGTTGCAGCTGCGGCATAATATGAACCTCTATTTGCCATTGCTTTTAGCATCCAATACAATATTATATCGTCTACCCTATTTTCTGATTATGAATAAGTAATATTGAGGAAAAGCAACTGTCATTTCTCTTCCAATGAATGCCCTTGAACGGTTGTCAGCCATTTACCAGCACCAAAGAACCTGATACATCTAAATTCTTAGAGGCATTCAAAACAAGTAGAGGGCTAAAATGGGCTGAGCATGAAGTAAATCTTTTTGAAGGTGCAGACAGATTTTTGGCCCTAACTACAAAGCAAATCTTGTTAGCTCATGGATACCTAAACTTGCTGATGGAAGAGTAGAGGAGAAATTGAAGAAAGGAGGAGCCAAAGTTGCTGATGTAGGCTGCAGTCATGGTATTTCCACCATTGTAATGGCCAAAACATACCCCAATTCTAAATTCATAGGATTTGATAATCATCATCATGAATCTATTGAAAGAGCAACAAAAATTGCTAAAGAAGAAGGGTTAAATGAACATCAGATAAAATTCGAAGTTGCTTCTTCTACTGATTATCCTTCTTCTAACAATGGAGGATACGATCTAATAGCATTCTTTGATTCCTTCCATGACATGGGCGATGCCATAGGAGCAGCTGCTCACGCACTGAAAGCTCTGAAACAAGATGGAACTGTTATGCTAGTTGAACCATTTGCAAATCACAATTTACAGGAAAATCTCAATCCATTAGGACGCATGTGGGGTACGCCGCCTCATCTATGATATGTGTTCTGTCAGCGAAAACAAGCAATGGTCTGGCTTTAGGAGCAAAGACCGGAGAAGCAAAGATCGCAGAAGTCATGAAAGCAGCTGGATTCAACACTTTCAACGTGCTGCACATGCACCTATCAACTTTGTTTACGAGGCAAGGCTATAGAAAGAGTTATTACTATAACACTAATATCAAGGATAATTCAAATATGCATCAGCAGCAACAATGGAAGCTCGAAGGAGACTACTTTGAGGGATGTAATTGCAATTCAGTATGTCCTTGTATATTTATGGGAAATCCTACTGAAGAAAATTGCAAAGTAGCACTCGCATGGCACATACAAAAAGGATATTATAATGACATTAACCTTGACGAGTTAAATGCAGCAGCCGTATTTGTTACTCCGGGAAATATGTTTACAGGACCTAAATGGAAGGCAGCACTTTACATAGACGAGAGAGCAAAGCCAGAACAAAGAGAGGCACTCATCAACATATTTTCAGGAAAAGCAGGCGGATTCTTTGGAATAGCTGCTAAATATATTGCTGAATTAATGGGTGTTAAATATATTCCTATAGAATTTAACGTTAATGGAAAGCGTCGCAGCATACGCATACAAGATGCCTTAGAATTAGATATCGAAGGTATTGAAGGAGCTGATCCTAACAAAGAATCACTTATTATTAATCCAAAGTTTACAGTAGCTGCTCCATTTGATCCTATTGTTGCTAGGTCAACTAAGAACATTTACCATGATCATGGAGAAGAGTGGGACAATAGTAGTAAGAACGCATTTTATTCCAGATTTGCTTATAGCCCATAGTGGTGCTTGAAAAAGCTACAACTAAAGTTAGGACTTCAGTATAGATAGATACGAATTGTATTTCTTTAAATAGATACACTAGAAGCAAGCTTTTATCTATCTATTGTATCACTAAGAATCACATTACGTGATATCAATCATAATAATGATAATGGTGTTTACTATGGTAATAATAATAATAAGGAAATTTCAATAAATGGTTCTAACTACATCTTTAAGAATGGAAAATAGATAGAATTTGTGACTTGATTTCCTATTAAACCTTATGCAAGGATTAAAAAATATGCTAATAGATATCGTTGAACTAACAAAAATATTAATGGACACATTATTGACTCTTCTATTTAGAAGTCATTACTCCTAATGCCAAGCGTCGACTTAAATATAGTATGTTCTGCACAGTACATAGATGATGAGATTGTGTCATTTGTATGACTAAGGTTACTGACATACCTATTCGAATCTCATAAAATCATTTTAGTCCTCATTTGTGATTGCAAGAAAAAGAAACAAATAGCAAAATAGAAAAGATAAGAAATGATATAATCAAATATAGATTTTGTATGTTGGATAAAATTAATCAGAGTAATTTTGGAGAACACAATTTAATTTTGTATGAAGATGCTGTAACTCTGAACAAAGTTTGTTTAGAATACTGTAAAACTGCAATCGAATTATTAAACGAAATGATTCTTATTTTGCCTTATCATGAATCTGTCAGCAATATTTTTCAAAGTCTGAAAAATACTGGTTTAGATGTAGAAAGATACAAGTTGCAAGGTTCACTTGTAATCGTAGAATCAAAGAAAGGATATTTCAGTTTAACAAATGAATTAGTAGACATAATGATAATGATAAAAATGCTACTTCAGCGCTCAAATAAATTAGGTAAGAGTGGATTGACTGTTTTTTCTGATATGGGTTTGTTCTTTCATCAAAATAGAATAGATGACCTAATAAAACATGAAACAAGATTATTTTGTTCGTCATCCTTTTCAATATGCCATAATAAAATGAAAATTTTTTGCTGTTATACTGTAATAGATTTTGACCTTCTTACTGAAAATCAGAAACAAGACCTGCTTAATGGTCATAAAAGAGTTATGCGAGCAGGAACTTGTTAAGTTAAATAATATAATAGATCTTTTGGCTTTCGCCCGCATTTTGTAATATCCCAAATACTCTGAACAAACCCAATAATAATAAGCCACAGAATTCTGACTGACTCTAATGATGAGAATGAGAGAGAACAAGGAACCCATTTTGGACACAAATATAATAACCACGATGACAAAATCCCTGAAGCAAACAATCTTAGAGAGAAAATAATAATAATAGGAGTCAAAGAGACACTGAAGAGATAAGGAATAGAATGGAGCCTTCATACTTTACATAATGAAGGCCGCTCCAGTGCATTACGTACACTAGTATATTACATTCTACCGAACCCGATAAAATTTTGTAGCAAAGAGAGTTACGATAATATACTCTGTGGGAAATGATACCGACTATTCACTTATATAATATAATCCAATTTCATTCTATGACATCTACTAAATCATATCAATGGGTCTTACCACACGTTTTTCCACGCAATAAGTAGGATGTTATTAGAAAATTTCACACACTTATTCCGCACATTATGCGGAAATTCGCACGCATTCCCCCACTTATTCCGCATCCGTATGAAATACTTTCCGCATCTTTCCGCATCCGTATCGAATAAGAAAAAGCCTTGGTATCATCCTACTATCATATAATGATAGATTAGAAAGATATTATGAATGACAGCCTAAAGATTTGAATTAGTTTGCCTTATTAAGATATTATTATAATAATTGTAATAAATGTGAGTCGTAAGATAAAGTAAAATCTGTTCTGCATTCCATCGAACCCGCTTCACTACTGTATCGTTTTATAGAACTATATCATTACAATAATATTCGAAAATGATAATTGGATGTTTGTTTGATTATAATTCTCAAACTACATGGGCAGCTAGTGCTTAAGCGAAATAATAAGCAGACTCTCTGATATCATTTCCTATATAACAATAATATCTCTGCTACATTACCTCTTTGAGCTCAAATTATTGATCATTCTCTGAATAATAAAACAACTCTTGAGGCAACTTAGTTACGTTTCATAGGTAAACAAGGATTATAAGAAAAATTTAGTCCTTTTTATCAAAATGACAAGAACGATAAATATAAAAAAAATTGTAAGTAGGAAAGCACTAACAGCTATCTCAGTGGCGATAGCAATAGCTTCTGTTGTTGTTATGACAACAGCATG
>DASQRW010000034.1:0-7216 GCA_035642715.1 Nitrososphaeraceae archaeon
GATTTAATGGAGCATTCAGTCTGAATGACGATGACTTTAAGGTAAAGATCATAGGTAGAGGAAAGATATTATCCGCAGCGGTATCGGAAATGAAAAATAATGGAGATATCGGTCCAAGGGAGTTTCTTGAAAAAGATATTCGCAATGGCAAAGTCTACTTTGAATTAGACGATGTTAAAAAAGGGAAGTATCTGTTGGATGTCTATATCAGACTGAGTGACGGATCGATTGGGACCTACGCCAGGGGTTCAATAACTATAAGATAGATCTCTCCTCTCTCTCTATTTTTACTGTAAGGGATAAGTTCGAAATACCTATTCTAAAGGCATTTGTTTTGTTCTCTTATAATGTAACGCAATAAATACTATAATCGAGGATGATAAAAAGGTGAATCGAAGGCTTTAACTTAATACATATTCATTAGTTATAAATAAATAATATAATATGGAAAAAATCTGTGAATTAAAAGAGTTAGTATCACAACTAAATGATAAAGGAGGTTACTTTATTGATTTTGTAACTACTAAAGATATTGAAGCAGGCATTATTAGTTTACATCCAGGAGAAAAAGATCTTCAGCAACCGCATAGCGTAGATGAAATTTACTACGTCATAGAAGGTTTTGCTTACATAGAGATAGAAGGAAGAAGTAAAGCAGTTAAAGAGAGAGACATTATTTTTATTCCAGCAAAATCCAGACATAGATTTCATGGAAATAGTCAAGACTTGGTAGTATTATATGTTTTAGGTAGGTGATATAAAATCGAAGATTATACTATGATATAACAGGTTATAGATCTCAAAGAATGGAAAATAAATAATGATTACTCACAGGCACATTTTCCTTATCAAGATAGCATTTCTACCTATGAAATATATCTGCTACATCCAAGTGTATTACGAATAAACTCTCAAGTATGACTTTTGTACTTTTGCAGTAACATTAATAACCTTCGAATCTGGCATTCTCCTAAGAATCTATGAAGAATAATTTTAATATCTTTAAATGAAAAAATCTCTCGTAGTTTATATTTTAATAATACATTCTCAGAATCCTATTTGTTCTTTGCATACTAAAGCAATACCCTTTTGTCGTTGATTGGTATTTTGTTAGTAATTAATGACTTGATTGTTTCAACTATATCGTTTCGTTACCCTTGCAAAGCGTATTGTTATCGTTGCAATTGGCATTGTAATAATAAAAAAGAAAAACCACACGATTTCTGTCATCGTTATAATGATTGTCTATGTTGTTAAACAACAACAGTATCAAATGAATGCTTATATAATTAAATTGGATAAAAGATTAATTTTTTATAAATGCATCAGATAAATGACTTTAAACAGTCGAGATTATAAGATATATGTGATATAACCACTCAAAGAATAAGAAGTATTTTATCACAAGTACGATCTCTTGCAATAAGTTTGAATCCATTGAAATCAAACTCTAGCAGGCTTCACTTTTGCTAGGATTAAGTGATACTTGATAATTCGCATCTATTTTACCTCACTCAAAGTTACAAGATTTAACCAGCATTTATCGTTAGGACCGCTTCTAGGTAAAATACAATAATATCGTATATCATATATTAAACAAATAAATGAAACGATATGTTCAGACCATACTGTATTTATCAAGTTATAGAACTTAGATGATCTTAAACGGTTAGAATTTCTCATCCAAAATAGAAAAGTAGAAATTTACCCACCGTTAGCATAAACTATCATGCCTATCACTGATGCTACAAAAAAACAGATAGCTCAACAACGCAGATTGTTTTTTAAGATTTGCTTCAAATGTGGCGGAAAGAATCCAATTTCTTCTTCTAGATGCAGAAAATGCCATGGCACTCATATGCGATTAAAGAATAGATCCTTGGGAGTGAAAAAATAATTCTTTGTTGCTAAGTTTTAAGTTTGCAGTTTATACTTCGTAAGAGTGATGTTTGACAGGATACTGTTCTTGTTTAAACCACATCAGCAACAACTTCGAAGTTTATAGTATGTGATAAATTGTAAATTTTTTTGTATGCCCTGTGCTATTAGATATCTTCATTAAGATTTATCTTTCAAAAAGTATAATGTAGAGAATACGTTTCTTATTCGGTATATAGAAAAATAATAGAAATTTTTGTTTTAAGTATAGATCCCATGTTAAATTCATTCTATTTTTTCAAACTCCTGTCATTTTTTCAATATGTTTAAAATAATGTTTTTTAAGGTAATGTATGGTAGTAGTTACAAAATTGCAAAGCTTAAAATCTATCCACCTTTATCTGCATACTGATTAGGGACTTAGATTTATGACCCATCCAAAGGTTGTTTTAACAGCGGACCGGACTTTAATGTCTCCTTATAGAGGCATCTCTTTAGCATCATTTTTTGGTTGTGCACCTGCTCTTGATACGAATAGAAGTCACAATTCCATTTGGTATCACATCCTCGGTAACCAAGTTACTCCGAGAATTCTCTTTGACTTTATATGCAATCCAATTGAGAGTATAAATGGACATGCCACCTATGCGCCTTATGGGCTCAGGAAAGTAGAAGCCTCACTTTTACGAGATGGTTATAGAAGAGAAGACGTTGTAGTTGCTCACCCAGATTACATCGAAAAATTCATAGGACCAGACACACAGGTAGTAGGAACATATGAGATGGATCCTCTTGGAATGGGTCCTGTGACTATGACATTCACGTTTGGACGTAAGCAGATGTCATATGACGAATTTTACAATAGGGAATTACATCGTAGGATAAATGCTGCCAAGACTAGAACTGGCAGTAACGCCAAAGTGATTGCTGGTGCATCAGGTACTTGGCAGTACAATTACGATCCGGCTAAGATTGAGGAATATGGCCTTTATGGAATTGTTGAAGGAGAACTTGGTGGTATAGGACCAGAGATCGATGGAGTGGGTAGAAGGTTTTTCGATGCGTTAATCAATGGGGAAATGGAAAATGCTAACCCATTTAAAAAGAAAGAATTCAAAATAGAAATTAAGGAATTTTCTAAAAATGGTAAAGATTACCATGGCAGATTCATACATTATAGAGACGAACCCTCAGTTGATGAGATTCCAAATATCGTTAATCCAAGTATGCATGGCATGATTGAAGTAATGCGAGGATGCGGCCGCGGATGCAAATTCTGTGATGTCACTCTAAGACCGTTGAGATATTATCCAGTAGAGAAAGTTCAAAAAGAAATTGAAATAAATATGAAGTATGGCGGTTTGAAAAACGCTTGGGTTCACAGCGACGATATTTTCGTTTACGGATTAAACCCAAGAACTACAAAGAATATGCAACCAAATAGAGAAGCTATTGAAGAATTATTTAAGGGTATTATGGCTACTGGAATTGAACATACCAACCCAACCCATGGCACTCTTGCGGGAGCAATCGCTGATGAAAGATTAATTTCCAATGTTTCCAAGATAATTAGAGCGGGAGCAGATAATCACATCGGTATTCAATGTGGATTCGAAACAGGTAGCATAAGATTGATAGGGAAATACGCGGACCGAAAATTAGCCCCCTATAAACCAACAGAATGGCATTGGGTTGTAAAGACCGCAGTAAAGACTCTTAATGAACACTATTGGGTCCCTGCGTTCACACTGATTATGGGTCTCGACAATGACGAGACCCCAGAGGATAGCTGGGAAACAATTAGACTTATACATGAACTTGAAACGGAACAACCTGATTCCAAATTTACTGTCACTCCTCTAACCTTTGTCCCTATAGGACTATTGGAAAAATCAGAGTTTTTTGATATTGGAAACACTATGGATCCACCAAAGCTGGGTGTTATGTACAAAACTTGGCAACATAACCTTAAATATGGCATTCAAAAGTTCATGCATAAGGTAGGTCGCAATAATAAGATCAAAAGTCTTTTCTTTGCTGGACTAGCCAGATCACTTGGTGGAGTGCCATTATCTGCTATGGAAAAGTTTGCAAGAAGTAAGAGCTCTGAACATGTAAACGTGATAGAAAAAATCAAAGCAAACTATTGGTAAAGGCCGCAAGTATGTCTTGCATCTCTCTCTTCTAATATAGTGTAGTCTCTTACCTATCTTTTAGAAGCTCAATATGTATCTTATTCCCTCAAATTAACACTTTTACAAGGTTGGATTGCGTAAATAGCTTTTAGGTCGTAGAACAATTTGGATTTGTATTGCTGGTTAAATGATTATTATATGGACATGATAAATGTAAATTCTATTCAAAACAGTTGATACAAATTAGACAGGATAAACAAATTATAGAAATTTAATTCTCATACTTTTCGTGCCTGTCGATGGTTGTAACCATGTCACTAATTTATCATGTTACTGCTGGGTAGAAAATGAATTGATAAATGTAAGTAGAGTATTAGTCGAGATAGTTTATTTTCCTCTTCAATGATTGTCACCTCTCCTTTTATCGTTCCTTTTTTATATATCACTAGTGTCATGTGTTCATAATGTCATCCTAAGAATATTAGAACCTTCCAAGCAGAAGTATTAACTATAATCTACATAATATTTGTATCTTCGTTCTACTTCTTTATTATTTCCTGCAAGGACATTTTCCATCTCTGTCTTTAGGTTGTTAATTGCATATTGACGAAATTGGTCCGCTTCCATGCCCTTTGGATAGGTTGAAAGAGTGTACTCGAAGTGCTTCATAAATTCCACCACTTTTTTCCTGAATTCATCCTTTGTAGGATGTTTATTCTTTGTTATTTTGAACCATGTTGTCGCACATGCGGTAGAATATATCTTTGCGAGGTCTTCAATAAGACGGTCTATCTCAAAATAGTCCGGCATGGAATACTAATTCCTGTAACTAATCAAGAATCCTATAAATGATGCTAAAAAGGGTTTCGAGTATTTTGGAGGAGACAAGCACATTTCTTGGATCGCTAACAATAGCTATTCTGGAAACATTCCGTATATAAGCAAATCAAATATCTTGAATTCACTTATACTTCATCTTTATTTTAGAGCTTTAAGAATAGATCTTTGAGGATACATAAACGATGCCAGTAAGGTCTTGCTCTGCTGTGCTTTGATATTCTTACTCTATATAACTGAGTCTAAATAGAGATAATATTAATGGGGGAGGATCGGTCGAATACAAAACTAATTTGACGATATTTATATTTAAATTCTTTTGTATAAATGTATATTTGAGGTTAAAAGTAGTGTGTAAAGGTTAAATTGATGCGCCGCCAGGCCATTTTAAAAAGAAATATAGATTGAGGCTAACATAGGTACCTCAGATATAGATGCAGAACATTACTAGAATAATTATGAAAAGGTATAAGATGTTAAATATCAATTTAGATTAGATATTTGAAAATTTGATATTTTTTGGTATAATTTGAATTCTTTTTGATATCGATCATGTTCTTCTACAATTTGAAAGCTGAGTTTTATTCTTTGGTAGAGATATTGTAATAATTTATAAGAATAAATAGGTAGAACGATCAGATACTGTAAATTAATATTCATTATAAACTTAGAAATCTACTGTTAAAGATATGAATAATTTCTATGTTTAACTTACCTTTCTGGGTCTATCAAGATAATTCTTACAACAACTATCTGAGCAGAATAACAGGATTCCCTTACTGACGCTTGAATATCTTACTCCATTAACTAGATCATTGAACTCTTTACCGCATGAATTACAAAGTGTATACATCTTTTCATTATCATTTACTTATGTTTCCACATAAAGTTGTTTATTAATGCTTTAGACTCAAACTTATAATGGTTACAGCAACTAAAACTTTACTATGTCAATGTAATCGCATTTTTCAGCATGCATTTAATTATTGTTTCCTAATTTCTTTGATGCCGTATCTCTTTAACCAATCTGTTAATCAATACCTGATTGTTACATTTAATTGCTCTTATGCATCAATATAGCTTAACGAGGAATTTATTGCGTTCTTAAACCATGGGTTCAATTAAAATTATTATTACTTGTGTATGACATGTACCAAAAAAACTTGGTCTTAGGATAGTTTTTCATTGTCAATTTCGAGTTGCTTTGTTTGTTCTGACTACTCTGGAATTATTAATGCAGCAAGACAATCAATCCTAGGTTTCTAATTGACTGTGGAATAAATCTTGAGAAGAGGCGCGCAGCTTCTATTCTTTCAAAATGTTGTTTCTTATCCTAAAATAACATACAAATATCTATGAAGACGCTTCGAATACTTATTACGAATTATAATATTGAAATCCGATCAAATGATAGCTTTCAATTAACCAAATTTATAAAACGGTAAAAACTCTCTTATTGTTATATATGGGCAGTAGAAAAAGAAGAACTGCTAAACCACAAAGAAAGACTCGGAGCGTGGAAGGCAAGTGTCCAAAATGTACTACAATAGTGAGGTTTAATGTTAGCGGCCCAGTAGGAGATGAAATCTTTGAATGTACGGGCTGTATGTCAAAATACCATGTAGATGATCTCTAGTCATATAAATGAACTTTGATAGCTTATGATCTGTTATGATTAAATGAGTAATAAGAATTGATTTGGAGTAATATGATTAGACAGGCTCTAATAACAAACTCGAACAGAGCGGCTAATTCTCCCAAATAATAGCAACTATTATTATAGAATATATTTTAACTGAAAGCTGATACTACGAAGACTTGAACGCCAGAAGAGAGGCAAAGTCGAGCCTATGTAAATCTTAAAGGCAGTTCTCTAGAAACATCGGAACATTTACTGTTATCATGATTAATGATTCAGAGAAAGACTTTGATAAAACATGCAATTACCCTAAATAAAAGTATGAAATAATAATATTTTGCACTATTATGATTATGGGGTTGAACATCTCTTAGCAAAAAACTATAATGCTTGGTATCCTCATATTCATCAGATCCATTAATTAGAATCAAAAACATATTATGTATAAGGAGAAGTTTCTGTAAAAATTAGTTAGAAGGTATGTGCGAAGCAGACCTAGATATCCACACATATAATACATAGATACCTACATAGAGCGTGACAGCATATGCTATGCAAATATGTTGTAATACTGAATATAATAACGCATTATTTACAATTCCTCATATAAGAGAGAAAAAGAGAGAGAATTTTATGTAGAGAGGAAAAGATGTAAGCAAACTAGTAGAACACAATTGTAATACAAATATATATAACAAAGCTAATGAATTTGCAGGCATAGACGAGA
>DASQRW010000035.1:0-2313 GCA_035642715.1 Nitrososphaeraceae archaeon
GACAATTGAGTACGTAAAGACAGAACTAAAAGTTTTGATGATTTTACTCTCCTTGTACTGAGAGGAAGAAAAGATGCAAATTATATCGCTTATAAATTGGTTGAGTATGTTTGCGGAGCTATTCATAATAGACTTATTCAAAATGAGATGATGTCCTTAAGTTAACAGAGCCGATATAACTATAATAACCGTTTATAAGAAAGAAGACTTTAGACTTTTAACCTTCACTTTATTAATATTATTTATTTCAAAGAGGCTTGTTGATGATAGGATTAAAGTATCATTCTCGTTTGTATAAATAGAGTATTAAGGGAGTTATCTTAAGAGATAGAATATAAACTAATAATCATCTTTCCCTTTTCTCATATTTGCAGTATTTATAGATTAAAATCTATAAGGGTATTCTAGTATTACTTTAGTAAGAAAAGCTTCCAGGTAGTTTAAACAACTATTATCTTCTACTCTCTTTTTTCTTCCTTTGACTTTTATGTCTAGCATGTTTGTCAAGTAAGGTCTCTCTAACATTTTTGACATGTTTGCTTTGTTTCTTACTCTTCTCTCCTTTGGGTCTACTATATTTATCAATCTTGGCTTCTCTTTTTCTTATGGTTTGTTTTCTAATTTTTTTTCCTTGAGGAACTCTCTTTTGGCTAGGAGTAATTACCGCCGATTCTTGTTGTTGAGTTGGAAACATTCCAAGTGAAATTGCATCTAATCTAAGCAGGCTTCCAAAAGATGCTAACCATTCAATCTTTCCGCTTATAGATTTAGCCATTTCTTGATTGTCTGCTATAAGATATACTCTGTCCATACCACTTCTAATCCCACGCATTGCAGCTTCCTCTATCTTTCTTATTGAGAATTGGTTGTCCTGCCAATCTTTATCTCCTTCTCCTTGTTCAGATCTTAATATGATAAATCCACAGTTTATTGGAGGCAAACCAGGATGAATAGCTATCTTACAAACTAAATCTATTTGACCAGCTCCAAAATCTTTATTTTGCTGTATTTCAAATTTGTTGTCCTTCAATGTCCCGATCAGAGGATCTAATCTAATATTCTGATTTCTATTAGTAGTAGATCTCTGGTCTTCTTGTACTTTTGCCGACACTATTATATCACTTCTCCTGTCTGTTGTTGACTATCTCGTTCTCTAGACCCTTCTATTCCGACCTTTGATACTAATGTAGATGGTGTTAATACTGTAATGTACTTTCGCAGCTGTAATATACTCTTATCAGGCATAGATTTAATTGAATCACTTATTTTTTTAGTCATTGATTCAGATGGAACCACTAATACCAATTTATCAATAAGATTTAGCATTGCTCTAGCGATTGATTCATTTAGAGAAGACTCTGAATAATATTCTTTTGTAAGGCATATAAAACCTAACCTCATATCAGGAAGAGATTCTGAACCCGGTTTGAATACCCAAGTTACATGAATAGGCCCTGCACCCAAATCATAATTTTCTATTACTTCACAGCCTAAATCTCGTCCCATTTGTATGATAGGAGCCTTCAAGGTATCTATCAGATGGAGTCTTTCCTGTGTATTTTGCTCTTCTTCTTCTCCTCCTTCTTCTTCTGCTGCTGATGGTCTATCTTGTTGTTGGCTCATATTCTATATTTTTGCAACATTCCTTTTTATAGTTACAGATGTAGCTGTTGAGTAATACTATCATAAATAATTTAGTCATTTACTTTTTAGCATCAATATTTACTAATTAACAACTTCTTGTAGAAAAGAAGCGGCGGTAAGTATTATTATTTACCAAGAAAAGAAACCTGCAATTGAATAACTAACAGCAATCTACAATAATAATAGAGTTACTTTTCTAGATTTTGTTTTTTAGATAGACCATTATTCTATAACTTAATGATGAAGCAAGCAAAATGTGTATGAATAAACACAGAAAATATTATTAATCTATTACTTGTTAATGGTATTCAGATTGATAACTCCCGTAATGACTGAAACCACATTATATAGTTGAGTCAGTCTATTCATGCAAATACAATCTACTAAAATCTTTGCAAACTAAAGAAATGTCTTATTACTATTACCAATAACATGAGTAGAGTAAAGACTATTTGAAATCATTTCGTAAAACTATGCGATAACGTGCTTTGCCTGATTCAAGATGTGATAATGCATCATTAACACGTAAAAATGGAAACTCTTCTACGATTGGCTCAATGGCATGACGATTGCAAAAATCAAGCATCATCGCAATTGTTGCAGGGTCTCCTATGGGTGAACCACCAATAGATCTCTCGCCAGAAATCAAAGAAGATACAGTAGCTGTTA
>DASQRW010000036.1:0-2946 GCA_035642715.1 Nitrososphaeraceae archaeon
TGAGTAGTATAATGTGGAGTTACTCCTGCTATCTGCATTATTATATTATAAAAAATTGTGATCTTATCTAGACACCTTCTTCTTGATAGAAATTTTGGTTAGTTAGTTAGTTAATTAAGGTAACTTAACTATGTTAAGCAAGTCATTGCTATAACTATTATAATTTATTGTTTATATGAACATCATACATCGTTATAGGTGTGTGTGTGTATGCTCTAGAATATAATACTTTTACTTTACATGGTAAAAAAATCACTTGCAATTAGAGATTATATTGGACTGCAAAGTAAAAGTCTAAAGTCATCATCTATAATGTCTGGTTCGAATAGTTCATATCGAGATAGGATATATATTGTCAAAGATATAATCCTAAAACTTTTGGAATATAGTGAACTAAACCAGACAGCATTAGTAAGCTTTTGTGGCTTGAATCTAAAAAAACACAAACCTATTCTTGATGACTTGGAGTCAAATGGATTGATAAGCAAACATGAAATACAATTTGGAAAGAGGATAGTTACAATTTATAAGCCTACAGAGAGAGGAATAGAATTTTGTAGAAGTATTTTAGAGCCATATGAGAAGATGTTCCCTAGAAGGAAGACTATAGATGATTATGGATGATGAATGATAATATTGATGATGATAGTGATGGATGATAATATGATAGTGATGATGACGACAATACTAAATGATAATATAAATGAATAATACACTAACTAACTAATAGAGTCGTTCTTAAAATCTTGTTGCATATTATCTAAACCACTACTACCATATTGTGATTCAATCATTTTATCTATTTTCTGTTTTTCCTCAATATACTCCTTATATCTATTATTCCAAGAACTTAGAGAACGATATTGTCTTATTCCTGTTATAAGCCAAATTGAAGAAATAATGATAACTGCACCTAACAAAACACTAAGTACTAGTCCAAATTCATTTTCTATTTCAAGGATAGCAAAGAATGAAGGATGTAACATAAGATATATTGAAAGTGCAATTGCAAGAGGTGAGAGAGCCAAAGCAGAGATAGAAACACCAAGAAGAGTTCTTCTGATTTGATGTATTTGTTCTATAAAATTATCAAGTAAACTCAGAATGTCATGACGAGACATATTTAATTTCTCTTCGTTATCATCAGAGCTCATATTATTAATAACACCATATTATCTCTATATTATTTTTAAATTAGAGTATTAATATTAGAAATCTTCTTTTTGAAATCATATGTATGTATGTACATATATGTATGCATATCTAATCAGCCTGTACTGCCGCCTGCTGCTACTACTACAATATTACCTTTCATCTCAGGATGTATCGTACAATAATACTGAAATGTTCCTTCCTTATCTGCAATAAATGTAATCGTTTGAGTTTGAAAATATCCTAAATCTTTTGTATGCACATTGAATTGATCTATGTTAAAGTTATGCTTTGAATGTGTTTGGTAGTCTTCATTTATCATGTGGATAGATTCCACACTGCCTTTATTGAAAGTATAAGTTGGATTAGTGCTGTAAGCACTTCCACCACCACCACTTCCACGAAGACCTTTTACTGCGCCACTAGATTGACTTACAAAAATATAACCTGTCTGCGGTGAATGTGATGCCTTGATAAAGATATTTCGAGGCGGCGAGAGAACAGGTGATTTACCATTTACTGGAATCATTGAATTTATTGCATAATAAGATATTATTGAAATAGCAGTTACTACAACGAGAATTACTATGATAGATCCTCTAGAAAACTTAAACTTAAACTTATTCTTATTTTTTCCCTTAAGATTCTGCTTTTTCTGTTTTCTTGTTGTTGTCGTATAATAATTTGAATAATTGGTATATTTAGGCAATGCTTAACATAGTTAATCTACTATTACTATTACTACATCATCCATAGTAGTGATAGAAAAAATGTCACGAAATGTCACAAATATCTTTTATACCTTTTATAATAGGATGTCTAGAATAGGGGAGAAAATAAATTAATTAATTAATTACTCTTTTAAGTAAAGATGAGTATATTCTATGAATTGAATTGCTATCAATTTTACTTTGTTTGTTTTTGTTTTTGTTTGTTTGACCAATAGAACTTGATGAAGGGTAGAGAGAGAGTACATAGAGTGAGATTAGGGTTGGATATGCTCTCTCTACCCATATCCAAGAGGTCTAGTTAATATAGTTAGATTCGAACATTATAATGTCTTGCTTAACATAGTTAATTCAATGCTTAACCTAGTTAATCTATCTTTATTAATCAAAATAGTAAATCAGCGATGATGTTGTTGCTTCAGAAATCCAATCTTGATGATAAAATGACTGATGATTGTCATATATATGGTGATGGTGATGGTAGTACTGCTACTGCTGCTACTTCAACTACTGATACTGCATACCACCACCACCACACTAACACAAACAAATTGAGCAATGAAAAGAAAAGAATTATTACAAAACAAAGACATTTCTTACTATGTGAATCATGTTTTTGGTGTGCTTCTTCTATCTACTTGGTTAGCATGGATTGGATATGTCCTGTCTGCAGCAGCAATAATAATAATAACAAGGTAGAATCAATACCCATTCAGAATAACGAAATATACAAATTTGATTACAATCAAAGACGTGGAGTTATCCTTGAATTCTCAGAATCGGTAGTGTAATATAGTTAATGAATATCATATATACAGAAACACCTTTGTCAATTATGGCAAAGACATGTGGCTTTAGCGAAAGAAACAGAAGAGTAACATATGCATTTTTTGATTCTTATCATAGTCTTTGTCTTGATAAGAAAGATATTATCTATTCTGAAATAGAAGCATGTCAAAGACTTTTGAAATACACAAATGATAAAGTAGATAAGAAAGTAATAGAAAAAGAGATTACAGGATTGAAGATGGCATTAGATCTTATGCCTTAGTGATTATTAGTTATA
>DASQRW010000037.1:0-15837 GCA_035642715.1 Nitrososphaeraceae archaeon
TTAGTTCTGCTTCAGTAAAATATAAGAAAACATATGTTATGCCAGTGTCACTTTGTGATACAGCAATTCCACACATACATCTTTCAACAGAAGTAGCAACGTTAACATCGAGCAGTGGTTCTGGGAGTATTTTACCATTAATTATTCTCTGTACTGTTCCCTTGTCCTTCTCCAAAACTAATATATCATCTGGACCCAGAAAAGCCATAGTAGTAGGTAGATCCAGTCCTCTTACAACTTCTTCTACCTTTAACGCAGGATCACCAATAATAGATGGCATTCCATCATCGGTGGAATAACTGAGTACAGGTTCGTACGATGCACTAGCAGCAGTAGGAGAAGATGATAGATAATAATGATTATAATCAGTAGATATAAAGCTTAAAACCAGAATTGAAAGTAAAATTATCCTGAGCATATTAATAGAATCATCATCCAGTCTGATATTTATCTTATAATTAAATAGATTGTGGAAGATGAGATAATAATGATGATATATATAAAATGCTGATAAGATTTCTGAACAATTGAAGATTGTGTTAATAGCAAAACGTAACAGAGATAGTTTAAATTAGACCTTAAATTATGTAGTTTTCTTTACAGCTTCAGTTAACAAATTACCTTTTAGCTATTATTAGTTATCTAAATGGAATTTGAAATAAAACGATTCTGTTAGCTTAAAAGCCCGTTACTAAACTGTTAACTCATGACTCACCTTTATCAGCCTTGTCAACAGAAGCAGGAACACTATCGCTAACCTCCGAATATTCAGTGTTCTTAGCATCAGACATGTGATGACCACAATTTTCGCATATATAGTTTCTAGCATAGCTTATCTCACTAAATGGCTCTTCTTTCTCTCCTTTAGTTCCTGCTCTACCAGTAGGTCGCATACGTCCTTTTCTACATTTTGGACATGGTTGAAGATTATCTTCTGACATCTTTGTAATGTTCTATCATACTTACCAACTTTCTAAGTATTTAACTTAAAAGCTCATTTTCTATCTGTTAACTATCGACTGATTAATAATAGTAATTTTGCAAACAATTGCAAAGAAAGTGGGAAGGAAAACTAAGAGAAATAACAAATGATTGAATTTATTAGAATCATCTATTTAGAAGGTTATTAGCTGGCCTTACATATTCTTACTGCTGGTCTGACAGACAGACACACACACACACACACATATGATAGTATAGCCTTGCTGAGATTTACCGGAACAATTTACCCACCATCAACTGGAATGGCGTAGTGGAGAGTTTGGTTATCTCAGTAAGGCTTCTCATTTGTCGTATTGTATTTGATGTATTGGTTTTCACAGAATAGAGGTTGCAAAAGAGTCAATAGAACCTAATTTTGTAAAGATAGTTGATTCATTATTAGTTGGCACCGATGCATAATACTGATTTTCATAATTTCTACAAATGAGATAGGAATAACTTCTGCTTTAATTTTCAAACTGATGAAATATAAGAATATAAGATCAATAATATATCTTGTATTACAACGATATAGGCTTTATAATATATACTCTATATAAGAAGAATTACTATGTCATCGCCCTTCTCATCATCAACATCGCTATTTTACAAACGACCAACAAAACTAGCCATCAGACAAATATTTCTGATAGCATATGTTACTGGAATTTTATGGCTTCGCAGAAATCCTATTTCTATGGTTTTTTCTGCAATGAGTCCTTTTTCACTGCTGTTTGTTTTGTTTGTAGTGAGCAATGGTGAATATATAGAATTTGCAGTTGCAGGCAGTCTTGTGATGGCATTAGTTGGCTACGGGCTCGCATTAGGACAGGATATTTCATACTATAAGACCGAATATAAGATACAGGATATTTTTGTAGCTTCACCAGTTTCTCCTCTTGTTTACATGACAGGCTTGGCATTATCGCAGCTTTTGTTCGGCTTACCGGCATTGACTGTTCTTACTTTCCTTGCAGCATACTTTGGAACTTCAATTATATATGTTCCTTTCTTGATATCAACTATACTATTAATCTGGGGATCCATGTCAGCAATTGGATTCTTCTTATCATCACATATGCTACATATGCGAAATGCAACACAAGTAATTTCGTTTGTTAATGTATTTCTTGCAGTATTACCTCCCGTCTTTTACTCAATAGAACGTTTGCCACTAGAATTACAATATGTCGCTTATCTAGTACCGACTACCCATGCATCATTAATGTTGCAATATACTATGGGATTTCCTACACCAGAAGAATGGTCCATTGCTCTTGGTTTTGGAGTACAGCTTGCATATCTAATAGGATTTGTAGTACTGGCAAAGATAAAAGCTCTCTGGCGAGAGGCATAATATGATGATTTACTCAAAAATATAGTGGATAAAGTTTATTGATGTATGCCAAAGATCAGTAGAGATGTTGTAACAAGTATTGTTAGTTCCAGAGTAGTCACTTACAAAATCAGTCAAAGAATATATATCATTTAAAAATCACTTTTCTTAATTATGAATATTTAAGTCTAAAAAGAGGTTATTAAAAATAACATCTTTATTATTGGCACTAACTATTCTTGTTTTATTTTGTAACTACTGTTATACTATTGCCTAATCCAATGTTCAATTGATTGATTGACAGATACCGATAATCTGATTTTAACTGCAACAGATATTATAATTGTAGATCGGAAGATGATAATTTAGAAAGTGAAAAGATGTTTAAGATGATGAAGATGATGAGGACGACGATGACAAATACACTTTTATGAAGAATCTTACTAAATATGTCTTGAAAATATTGATACTAGATAAGTAGAAATTGACAAGATATGATTGAAATTGCGTTTTGTTAATTCTATGATAATTGATTGTATCAATCAATGAGCAGAAGCTTGTGGTTAGCAAGAATTATTATATTGTGATATATATAATACCCACTTCAGTAGCCTAACGGTATATCATATGCGCCTACCTAGCATATCAAACTTTTGAATCTGTTCTTAATGGTCTTTGTTTGTTATGTGACTGCCAACTACACAAACATTATAAAAAGCCATTATTTAGATAGACAGTACCATAGGTAAATACTTAGTAAAAATAATTCTTGTTTAATCTATATGAATATATCTACAAGGGAGTTTTGAGCTTTCAATCTTGCTAGAAATCATACCTAAACGCATAAAAAGAAGATTTCAAGTCAATTAGATATTGAATCCAATAGTTGGGATAGTCATAACTAATTTAGATTTTGTTCAAATTTGTAAAAAGTAATTCTGATAGAAGTCAACTAACTTTTACAGTGGATGAAATTTTTAGTAGATCCAGAAGGCTCTACTAAAAGTGGAATTTTCTGTATACAAAAAGTAAGGCTTATACATAATTATAAAATAAAATATCATAAATGCAATATCATAAAGCCGCTTTTCTTGGACAGGAAAGATCAAGAAAAGCTCAGCTGAAGCTATTTGATTATACTGGATTTGCAATGCTAACTTATACTATAAAGCAGGATAAAAAAGGATTCGAGCCTGTTGGTGAAGAAATGCTAGTTGGTAAAATTACTAGGGCTGACGAAGCAATGCTATTTATCTGCGATAAAGATGGGTATGCAAAGGCACAATCAAAACCTATAACGATACAAGAGTGTGAAGAAATTTATCAAAAGATGATAAAAGATGGATTTTCAGAATTTATAGGCTCCATCAAGACTGTTTCTTGACCATTACAATCTCAGTACCAATATGATGTTTGCCAATAATTGCGTTCTTGATATTAGTTATATCTGATCGTAAGACTCTCGTAGGTATTTTTGAACGTTCTATAACTTTCAATGCCACAATATCCATAAGATCATATGTACCTGCCATTGAGCTTCCATCCTTAAGAATTTCCATACATTCAGTTACTGTAATTTCATTTAATAATTTTGCATTCCTGTTGGTATTTGGATCTAAGTCATAGATACCATCGACATCAGTAGCATTTAGAAATCTAAATGCCCTTACTTTTTCCGCTATTAAAGCCGAGGTAGCATTAGTACTTTGACCTGGATGTAAACCACCTACAATCACTATTTTACCACTTTCTGCTGCTATTGTCACTTCGTCGAGATTTTTCGGAACTTGGGAGTACGCCTGTTCTCCAAGAGCTGTTATCAACAATTTTGCATTCAACCTTGACACTTCTATTCCCATAATATCTAAACTCGCTTCATCAGAGCCAAGATCGCGTGCAAGATTGATATAATGACGTGCGATCTTACCTCCACCGGCAATAATTATTGGCTGTACATCAATGCTGATGTCTGTGAGCATTTCAGCATATCTTTTAATAGTATCTTCGTTTCTTCCTTCACTAAATATGCTACCACTTAATTTAATAACTACCTTTTTTCTGAGTATTCTATTATTATTATTGTTCATACGCTTCTCTCGGATAAAAATTCTTCACCAAGCACCTTTCTAGTAGAGTGTTCTACTACATCTCTATTTTCAGCAGTAGTGTATACTCTTAGCATATCAAGAAAACCAGTTATAGAATCGATAAGTGGAATTTCAGATATAGGAGTTTCGTAAGCCCGTTCTTTATCAACAAGTAATACTGATCTTATCTCTTTCTTTGTAGGAGTTAGCGGCATCGATGGCGCTCTTGAGGCGTCAACAAAAACAGAACTTTCATTTACTTGTGCAGCATCCGCTATCTGTACTCCCAGCTCGTGTAGTGCTTGCCTATCCATTTTTCTATATAATTTATCACGTTTATGCAGAAATTTTTCATAAACACATTTTAATAATTTCCTAGATTTGTAGTCTATTGCTAATTTGACTGCTATTTCGTTGCCATTCTTAAGCGAACAAATGCGCTCAAGAGTTGCTTCATCTGTCAGATCAAGGTAATTTTTCAAAGATGTGTCCGTTAAACCCATCTCTTCATCAGCTAGTGTCATAGAATGTAATAACATGACTTCTGCAGATCTTACTGTCTTGTGAAAATAGACCGCCTTGAACATTTCATATCTAGAAATAAGCATGGATTCGAATGAATATAGCGCGGATCTGTTAATAGCTAAATGTCCGTTAGAGACTATCTCAAACGAACTTATCAGCCGATGATAATCAATTTTACCATACTCTACTCCTGTGAAGAATCCATCTCTAGACAAATAATCCATGCTATCTACAGATAGTCCGCCAGCAATTATCTCATTGAAAAACTTTACATTAGATTCACCAAATGATAGCTTGCATATATCGGATGAATTGTAACCGTATTTTCTTACAATGTCGCTAACCTCACTATAAGATATTATCTTCCTGCCCATATCTTCATGGCTTGTCTTGCACCTTGCCTCCAATACCTCCTCAAATAAATGGGAAAATGGCCCATGACCTATGTCATGGAGCAATGCTGCCAATCGTAATTCCTGAACTAAGTCTTCATTATCTAAATATCCTTTAGTAAGTAGAGTTTCTCCTGCATAGCCCGCAACATGCATAGTACCAAGCGAATGCTCAAATCTAGAATGTTGTGCACTAGGATAAACCAGATGTGCTCCAGCAAGTTGCCTGATTCTTCTCAAACGCTGAAAAACTGGTGTATCTACAAGTTCTCTCTCGACGTCAGAAAAGCGGATATATTGATGGACTGGATCAGTAATTTCTCCGGTAAACTTCATAATTATGGATGGTCATTATATGTAATGGCAGAAATTAAACTTTAAGATTTTTTCTAACAATTTTTATTATTTCTTCATGAACTTGATCCTTACTTTTTTCACCGTTAATTATCTTCCATTTAAATTGTTTTGCAAGCTTGCGATAGTTTTTATGAACTTCTACCAGCAATTTATGATCCTTTTCAAATACATCACGATTCTCTAATGCTCGTTGGTATGAGGTCTGGGGACTAACTTCAATGACTATTGCTAGGTCTTCTTTTGGCAGACCCTTGTCCAAGTTGAGGAGCCAGTTAATATTAAGACCATTTGCAATACCGTAAACAAGATTTGATTGGTAATATCTATTCATTATCAAAATGGTGCCATTGTCTATCATACTTTCTATTTCCTTCTTCTTCTCCCACCTATTGGCAGAAAGAAGAATATGTTTTAGTTCATTAGGATAATCACGTTTACCATCTAAAAAAGCCCGGATCTCTACTCCGATAGGTGTAGCATAATCAGGAAAATTCATCATTACACAAATTCTTCCAGAAAGTTTGAGACTATCGATAAGAAGCCGCGACTGTGTTCCTTTGCCAGCTTTGTCCGTTCCTTCTATTACTATAATCTTGCCTTTTTCCAATGCATTGAAATGCAAATTAACAATAATAAAAGGATGTTGAAAGAAAATATCATATTACATAAACAATTAGAAAATTAATATTATATTAATTAGTGAAATAAATTTTTATAATGAGCACTAAAATTAGTTGGAATATTACAATAACTGATTATCAGCATTTAGAAAGCAATTATTAATAACTTGAGTTTTTGTTATGCGCATTTTCAATAAATTTCTCATCATAAAAACAAAGTTTTACAATCGTTTGTATCCATCATTGATTTCGTAACTAATAGAAGACATATACAAAAATGAAGGTAAGTAATTATATAATTGTTAGGCATTATTTTTGCTTATTTCTAATTTCTTGCTTCTCTTTCTTGTATGCAATTCTGCAATAATCATGGGAATGAGTAACATCTTCCATTCTTTCACATTTGCCACATAACCACGAAATATACTCCTTGCAAAAATTACATACGGAAATAGGTGTCAGGTATGTTCCACATGCTCTACAAGATTCTTTATTAAACATTTATTTTAATTACTCCATTTTTAACTTTAGTCTATTATATTGTAATTGATAGCTTTGGGAACATAAGCATTAATATCAATACATAGATATTTTCAACACAAAAGTAAAGTTTCAACTTTCTAAAAGAATACAGAGAATAAAAAAGCTAGCCTGTACAATTGGGAACAGATATCAATATATCCTCTATGACTTGAATTTTTGGATCTCTTTTCGAGTTAGATAAATATTCATCACTTTTTTATGTATTTTATAAACCTTAAGATTTCAAGAAGAAGATCATTTAGTTAATTGGTAAATAATAGAATTTCTTCCATACTACTGTGGAATAGCAGAGTCTTATTTGAAGTTATCACGACCTTTGTACAAGTGCCTATTTATATGCAATTCTATACTTCTTCATCCCATGGATCAACGAGGATATACCTCTCACTTTACATATAACACAAACTGACACTCGCGATAGTGTATTATCAACCTCATCATAATAGATAATACGTCCATTCAATCATCATAATGGAAATGAATGCGTATTTTCTATTACGAATAAATGATTAAGAGATCTTTATCTGGGAGAGTTACACAATTATTCTTATTGATTCTTGCATTCATTCAAATTACATAAGAGTATACAACAATGACTTTAATAGCAGGTACATATAGAAAATGATACTAGATCAAATTGCCACCTAATAAATCAATATTAGTAGTTGATGACGAATTTGATATAGTTAATATCATTAAACTTTTTCTCCAAAAGCATGGTTTTACTACCTATGCCTTTACAGACCCATTATTAGCTTTAGAACATTTAAAGATAAATTCTAAAAGTTATGGATTAGTTCTTACCGACGTAAGAATGCCAGGAATGAATGGATTTGAGCTTGTAAAGAAGGTCAAATCAATACATCCTGCAATCAAGATTTTGTTAATGTCAGCATTTGATATTAATGACCTTGAATTATCAAAGATTCTTACACCTATAAAGATAGACGGCTATATCCAAAAGCCTATATCTGCAAAACAATTGATAAACATAATTGAGAAACACCTGCAGAACTAGACAAATTCTACAAAACAGGGCAGTATAATTGATAATAATCTTACTGACTATATGCCTTGAGATAATTTAAATCATTAACAGAATATCAGATAGTCTTATGAAGTGGCACATAGTATTTCCTTATGTTCTGTCGTACTTCTTACTTACAATCGCTTTTGCTGAACTCATACTGTCGCAAGCTCAAGCGCAAAAGCATCAGGAGGACAGTCGCCATAACTTGTTGCTTCCTTATCTAGGCTATCTCTCTCTTACTACCCCGTATTATGTACAACAGTAGCAATCTTTGTAAATCTAAGTATCATTACTGAAATTTGAGCAATGCGATAATAATAATGTAGAGGAGAAGAATCGAAGCTTTTCTTATAGTAATTTTGCAACGACTATTTTATGTTAATTGATCAATATCTCGATTTTTTATTGTGCCGATTGGATCTGGATCGAGTTTTTAATTAGTTAAAAAAAGCTAATTTTATTTTAAATATATTTTTCTCTATATCTTTAATTATTTCTTCGATAATTCAAACTATTGGAAAATATCAAAAAAATGATTTTTATCTCTTGTCCACGGCTCTATCCATCGACTATTATGGTAACAGTATTTGCACAATTTGTTCTGTTACTAAATAAGATATGTTAGAAGAATATTACAGGAAAAGAGATCTTGCAAAAAGTCCTGAACCTGCAGGAAATATAGAAGAACAAACAAAAAACAATAACAAAGATGCTTTAAGGTTTGTGGTACAAAAGCACGATGCTAGTAGATTACACTATGACTTTAGACTAGAATCAAAAAAAGAAGGCGTATTAAAATCATGGGCAGTTCCAAAAGGAATTTCATTAGATCCTAATATAAAGAGATTAGCAATTTTAACTGAGAATCATCCTATAGACTATTTACTTTTTGAAGGAATCATTCCTAAAGGAAATTATGGAGCAGGAACTGTAATTGTTTGGGATACTGGTACTTATATAATAGAAGATCAAGATATTCATAATCAATTTATAAAAGGTAAAATAGTCTTCTTTTTATCTGGCCAGAAACTAAAAGGGAGATTTTCTCTAGTAAAAACATCAAAAGAAAATCAATGGCTTTTGATTAAAGTAAATGATGAATTTGTATCAAAAGAAGATTTGAGTGTGAGCAAACCAGACTCTGTTTTGAGTGGAAGAAATAATAACGAGTTAAAAGAAGAATCATCAAACAAAGCAAGAAATAATAACAAATCTTCTGTTTTAGAAGACGTAACAAGAAAAAAGAAATCTATAGGCATAGATTATCCAGAAGGTGTTATTCAGGAATTTCCAACAAGCATGATAAAACCCATGTTATCTACACAAGTTGACAAGCCATTTGATAATAAAGATTGGGTTTTTGAAGTAAAGTGGGATGGAGTACGTTGTATATTTTTCTTACACCATACAAAAGGATTATCTAAGCTACAATCTAGAAACGGCAAAACTATTACGCATAGATATCCAGAATTATTGATTTCCCTTCAGTCTAATATAAAATGTAAAGAATGTGTCATACTTGATGGAGAAATTGTAGTATTAGATAAAGAAGGCTTCCCAGACTTTCAACATCATCAACAAAGAATGAATATTGATTATAACAGAGAAATTGAGTTTTTATCTAAACAATTTCCAGCCACGTACTATGTTTTTGACATTTTATACCTTGATGGAAATAATCTGCAGAATTTAGAACTTTTAGAAAGGCGAAGAATCTTGACTAATATTGTAAATACAAACTCTAAGATAAAGATATCTGATTTTATCGAAGAGTATGGCATAGAAGTTTTTAAAGAAGCTACACGAATGAAACTTGAAGGAATTGTTGCCAAACGTAAAACTAGTAGATATTTTCAAGGAATAAGATCCAAGGATTGGCTAAAAATAAAAAGTATAAAGACACAAGATTGCATAATTGTAGGTTATACAAAGGGAGAAGGAAATAGAGAAAAATATTTTGGCTCTTTACTTCTTGCCGTTGTCAATAATTCTGATGGCAAATTAAGATTTGTTGGTCATACTGGAAGCGGGTTTAATTTAAATCAACTAAAGGAAATATACAATGAATTACAAAAAATAAGGATTGAAAAATGTCCTGTTGAATATGTTCCATATACAAATCGAGAACCGGTATGGGTATCACCAAATCTTGTAGTAGAAGTAAAATTTAGTGAATGGACAAATGAAAAGATAATGAGATCTCCTATATTCCTTAGGTCTAGAGAAGACAAAGGTCCTTACGATTGTATTGTAGAACGGGGAAGACATTCTAATGAAATTGTTCAATTAACAAAAAAGAATTATTATGGTGGTGGTGGTGATAATCGTTCTGCCTTCTCTAATCTAGACAAAGTATTTTGGAATAAAACACAGGAGCATCCACAATTTACTAAAAACGATCTTATTGATTATTATGACAAAATTGCTGATTGGTTATTGCCTTACTTAAAAGATAGGCCATTATCCTTGAGTAGATATCCTGATGGAATTACTGGCAGATCGTTTTATCATAAAAATTGGGATAATGAAAAACCAGAATATGTAAATAGTGTACAAGTTTATTCTAAATCCAAAGAAGCAATAATTAACTATCTTATATGCAATAACAAAGATACTCTTCTATGGCTTGCTAATCTAGGCTGCATTGAAATGCATCCATGGTATAGCAGAATCAATGATTATAATATATGTACTGATTCTAATATGCTATATGAAGATAAATGCGGGTTAAACTACCCTGATTTCATAGTGTTTGATTTGGATCCGTATATCTATTCAGGCAAAGAGAAGAAAGCACAGGAGCCAGAATACAATGTCAAAGCATTTAAAGCAACTGTAGATGTTGCCTATAACTTAGAAGAACTTTTTAATGCTCTAAATATTAGATCATATATAAAGAGTTCAGGAAAGACTGGCTTGCATATTTTTGTTCCCATCATTAATTCATACACTTTTGAACAAACAAAATCATTCGCTGAAGTAATAGGTAAGATTTTGAAAAAAAGACATCCACAAAAAATTACAATGGATTGGGACATAAGCAAAAGAAATGGAAGAGTCTTCTTTGATCATAATCAAAATGCTAAAGGAAAAACAATAGCCTCAATTTTCTCTATTAGGCCAACGACTTCTGCTACAGTATCCATGCCTATCAATTGGGAAGAATTATGTGATACACTTCCTACAGATTTTACGATGTTAAATGTATCTGAAATTGTAAAGAAAAAAGGCAATCCATGGAAGGAATTGTTAGAGAATAGACAAGATATCAATAAAATACTTCAAAATGTAGTAGAGATGTCGATCTAAGCAATTTTTACTTATTTTTTGACCTACTTTTCTGAACGCTAGCTTTAAGTGCTTCAAGCAAATTGTTGTTTGTATCCTCATCCTTTTCATCTGGTTTAGAATTAAAAGTTTTGCCTTGTGCCTTTGAGGTTATTAATTGCTCCAATTGCTTAGAATAAGCATCAGAATACTGGCTTGGATCGAATTCTTCATTTGAAAGATTTTCAACTAATGTCTTGCCAAGTGACAATTCCTTATTGTCAATTTTAGGTTGCGAGGCATCTGGCATTTCTTCTATTTCATTTACTGGTTTTATTTCATCAATATAACGTAGTTGGTGCATTACCATTCCTCTTTGATAGGCACGTAAAGCAACAAGATTCTCTTTATCTCTTAGCACTACCTTTCCTATTGCTATTTTGTTAGTCTCTTTTATTGCTTTTACAAATAAGGAATAAGCCTTTTCAGCAGAAGCCTTACTATCAGGAGCGATATAATAGCTCTTTTCTACAAGTATAGGATCAAAATCATTATAATTAATAAATTCTTTGATATCTATTGTTTTTGTTGTTTTGAGTTTTATTTTATCTAGATCTTCTTTTTCTATTAGTATATAGTTATCTTTTGCGATTTCATATCCTTTCTTGATTTCAGAATATGGTATTTCCTTATCTTCTATAGAACACCATTTCTTGTATTGGATTTTATGACCTTTATTATCTAATTGATTAAAAGAAAACTCTTTGTCATAAGTAGCTGTATAAAGTTTTACAGGAATGTTAACAAGTCCAAAAGATATGCTTCCTTTCCATATACTTCTTAAACCCCCACCCATTTTAATTAATCAATATGAATTTATTTTTATAGAATATATGCGCATTACTTAAAAATAACAATACTTTTAGCTCTTATAATTTTGAGTAAAAAGATGAAATTATATTCTTTAGTATAAGATCTAACAAAGTTTTCAGAAGCATAATATTATCATACAAATGAAAAGATGCAAAGATAAAAAAATAAGATTCTTTAATTAAACCAAGATACATGTAGTTTCCTATATCATGTTCTTAGTAGCAATAGAGAATCAGTTGAGAGAATTGTACAATATCAGTTCCATTGATATAGGGCTAACCTTTATGAATGAACAGTTAGATAGGGCCCGTAGCGTAGTCAGGATATCGCAGCGGTCTTCGGAACCGCAGGTCAAGGGATCGAAGCCCTTCGGGCCCGCTGTAATTTTACTACTTTATTAAGACCCAAATAAAAGCAAGGTGAGAAAGTAGTAGTAGTTGAAAGTACGACAAAACAAGAATATGATGTATATTCACTATATGTATATGCCATTAGGTCTCCTGTAACAAGGGATGTCTATCTAAGACGTTCTTTTCATTAGTTGTATTTTCTGAACTATTCTCATTTTGGTGACACTTCAGAAAAACATCTATGACAATGATGCAACATTAATTTATAATACTAGTGACTTCTTTTAGTAATTTAAAATCAACTTTTCTAAGACTTAATTTTGATATAGAGTAGAAATTGTCAATTGTCGAATCTTTTTCTATATTTCCCATTATAATTTGTAGGATAATAAATAGAAAAAGAAATTCAATTGTATTTTTATGCGTCTAACAAACATTAGAAAGAATTAATAAAAATTATTGTTGATGAAACGACAGCAATATTTTGTTGCTATTTGTATTTATTCATTAAAGTCAAAGATATTGATAGTAAAAGTTTATCTCATCTCATCTCATCTACCTATATGTTACAAATAATTGCAAAATTTAGTTTGTGCCGAATGTAAATGCTCACCAAATGAATGTAAGAGTGTAATACTCAAATGCAAAAATTGTATAAAGAAAATATGTTGCTGTAATTCAATTCATAATAGTAAAATTAACGCTAATTCCTTATCATTCTTTGTATTATTCAACAACATCAAAAAAATGTATGCAGCAGCATTGGGAATAGAAATTTTATGTATTATGTCGGCTGAAATTGGTGAGAATATTGGACTTTATACTTTTGGATTTAATTTGCATGGAATAGTTATAGCATATGTTTTAGGATATGCTTTAGCAGGATTTTCTACATTTATGACCATTTTAGGAAGATATGATTTCAATTCTAATAATAAGATTGACGGTTGCTGTTCCTTTCTTGAACAGAATTCAAATAAAGGATTCCTTTTTAATTTACTTATAGCATTTCAAAATTTTAAGAAAGGTTTTGAGCAATTAATCCACAACAGGAATAATCCAAAGACTAAGTATATTTTTAAAACAAGTATTATTATACTGGTTACAGCAGAAAGTGCATGTATTTTAACTGCTGAAACTGCGGGTCTTCTGTTTTATCAATACTCATTATTTTTATCAATAACTTTAGCATTATTAATAGGAACATTCACACTTGTGGCAATTGAGTCTTATAGGAAAATGAAAAGTAAAATGGAGAAATGTATCTGCGATAGTTGCGATTCCGATTTTATATAATGATAAAAATATTATCTGTCATTTTGTAAGATTTAAGAGCTATTCAAGTTTAATGAGGAAAAAAATGATTAGAGGTCTACTTTTACCAATATACAGAACAGTAGACAGCAGTAATTTGTGATAATCAAAAAATTAAGTTATACTACATAAGCTACCGCTTATTGATAAAAATGAAGAAGAACTGAAGAACAATACGAATATTTTAATGAATAGAGTATAGAAGTATATTTCAAAATTGGTTATTGCTGGAAGTCAAAAAAGATCCTCTGGAAATAGACTGATATGTAAATCATTAGTATGAAGTATTTTATACCATCCTGACTTATCTGATGTGTATTGCAGCTCTTTGCGGAATATATTATTCTAGATTTTATGGAATAAGTTAATGGTAAAAGAGATGTTAATAAGGAAATCTAAAAACTATCGTTATTATGAAGTTTTATGTTTATCCTACTGTTGCCTAATAAGGTCTAGAATGACTTTCATATCATCATCACGTTTGTCGTCATTAGGAGTTTCCATTATCAGTGGTAATCTCATAATATCCTTGCGCTTAAATAGTGCTCTAAACCCTTCTTTTCCAATATTGCCAAGTCCAATATGTTCATGTCGATCACGATTGGAGTTTATCTTATCTTTAGAATCATTTAGATGCACCGTTTTCAATTCTTTTAACCCTATTATGCTGTTAAAATGATCTATAGTTGCATTTACATTATCTTCAGTACTCAAGTCATAACTAGCGGCAAATGCGTGGCATGTATCAAGGCAAACGCCAAATTCTCTTGGGGAGTTTAATTTGTCAAGTATTACTCGAATTTCTTCAAATTTGCTTCCTATGTTGTTTTTCTGACCTGCACTATTTTCAAATAATATAGTAACTGAGTTACCATTTTGATTTGATGATGATTTGTAGTGGTCAAGAGCAAAACTACAAGCCTTAACTATCTGGCTAATTCCATTATCCGCTCCTTTTCCAAGGTGACTGCCAAGATGTATTACAAGATAAGGAATAGTTAACATGCTACATCTCTTTATTTCTCCTACAAGAGAATCAATTGATTTGTTATATAATTCAGAATCAGGAGAGGAAAGATTAGGAAGGTAAGGCATATGAACAAACACTGAATTTCTATGAATTTTGCTGTTTGCCAATTTCGTTTGGAATTTTTTTGCCTCCTCTTCTTCAAGCTGCTTTGCAGTCCAACCTCTTGGATTTCTACTGAATATCTGAAATGCGTTACAACCAATTTTTAAAGCATTATCTACAGAATTTGAAATTCCGCCAGCAATAGAAACATGAAAGCCTGCTTTGGCATATTTCATAGATTGTATCGGGATAATATCAACAAACAATTAAAATTTTCTCGAATCATAAAGGGAATTTTATTATAATAATACTAGATTAGACGGATATAACATCAAAGAATTTATTAATTTAGTTATATGCAACCATTATTGGTTGTGAATTTCTATATTAGATGAATTGCTAAAAACTTGTAGATCTATTTAACAACTGTAAGTTAAATAAAATTGAGTATTAAACGGACATTACAAGAAAATTTCAGGTTGCAACGGAAAAACAACAAGTGTAAACCATTAGAATGATCTGACACACCAAAATATTATAGTATTCTATAGCGCTTTAGGTCTTTATCAGCGGAGCTATTACAGAGTAAATGGAAGTAGGAACAGCAGTAGCATGTACACAGGAGCCAAGCTACGTCTACTATTTCTCCTGACGAGGATGACAAGTAATTAGTCAAATCTTTGTTTGTTTGCTCTCTCGTAGTCAGCGAGTGGAAGGTGTTAAGTTATGGAGCCGTCATGATTGTGATTATGCTTAAATATTAATACATATTTTTCGATAGCAAAATATAGTATTAGTTTACATTTATAAACAAACAACCTAATCGGAGGTTGACCAGTTCCTCTTTGATTAAAACACAAAAGTTGAGCGTGAAAAGAGGATTCGCTGGTGGTTTAATCGAACTATAATAGGATTGAAAGAGTACTGGCACAGACCCGTCGGGAGTAATACCGATAGCGGTGCTAAAATAAGAGTCTAAGATATGGTAAAAAGAAGATAATATTTAAGATTTGTTTTTGAATATATTCATTATTTAATATTTATATAATTATAATTTTTTATTATCAATAAATCATTGTGCTATTCTATT
>DASQRW010000038.1:0-8908 GCA_035642715.1 Nitrososphaeraceae archaeon
AACACTTAGAAATGATGTAAGTACGCTGCAATTTCGAAAGCATGCACTCAAGAGAAATTTATACCAATTGAACAATAAGATAGCATCAACAACTAAACTCTTGAATTCTCTTCGTATATCCTGTATAAGTGAAAGAAGAGAGATAGAAAATCTCTACAATGAAAAGGCAAAACTTGAGGCGATAGTAACAGGATTTAAGAGCAGTAATGAAGAATATCTTAATAAAATCAGACAGGCAGCTTATGAAGAAGTGAAAAGTGTTTTAACAGATAGTAAATTACTTTTGGAATTTGCTACTCTCTCAGTAATTGAATCATTGAGAACCAACCCTGAATTATATAATTTTGTGCTGTATAGTACTTCAATTAGAACTGCTTCTGCTACTACTTATGGCTCTAACTATCTTTCATTAATGTTGTCAGGACGACAGAATCAACAACAATCATTTAATGATACCTATACTACTTTGATATTAGAAGAGGCTGAAAAGCTTTACAATAAGTTAATGACAGAATTGACAAATACGGTTATGGTAGCAACTGCAACTATTAGGGAATCATCATTATCGTTACCATCATATAATAACAACAGAAACTAATTCATGATATTAATAATACATATCAAAGAGAAGTTTGATATAATCAATCAGAAATTTATTGCAATGTCAAATGGATGATGATAAAAGGATGTATTATCTACAAAACTATCGATAGATGATTATAATGCATTTCTTATACTAACCAAGTTAGAATATCAATCAGGATTCATTAAAGAAGAATGTACATCAGAATTACTGAGATTTACAACAAGACGTATACTAAGCCAAATTCTCAATGATCCAATATATCATTATCTAGAACAAGAACAACAACAAGAACTAAAGAAAGATCTAAACAATCATCAGCAGCAACCCATTTAGCTATATTAGTGATGATAGCTAAACGTCATGATAGTAAATCGGTCATGTCACCTTGTATTAGTGCAATCTTAATAGTCGGAATGACAGAATAAAAACAATGAATATTACTCCAGCACTAATTAGAAAAGTGGTTCCACCAATTAAACTATACAAAAAACCTCCAGCTGTTAGTCCGATGATACTTGCAAGACTTGCAAAGCTACCCGCGACACCCTGTACTGCACCTTGATAAATAGTTCCCGCGCGCTTTGAAAGTATTGACATCACAGATGGCCACATAAGGCCATTACCAGCTGCAAACAATACAGCTGCCCCATAAACCAACATAATATTGTTTGATATCAACAAAGCAAAATTTGTACCTAAAATTACACTACCAATAATTACTAATTTTTCTTCGGAGAATTTTTTCAATGCTCTACGTAGAATTGGACCTTGGACCAAAACCATCATGCCACTCAATACTGCAAAGAATATTCCCATTTCAGATACTGTCCAACCTAAACCTGATATGGCATGAATAGGAAACGAAGTATAAAAGATGTTAAACCCAAGAAAAATTAAAAAATACAATAACAGCATAAACGGAATAAATTTTAGGTTAAAAGCGGCCAGGAATTTAAGTCTCTTGGGATTTGAAGGCTTGTAACACTCCTTGCATTCAAATGCAAAGACTTTTGCAATACTTTCTCTTTGCTTTTCTGAAACTTCTATTACCGCGGAGGGTCTAGATTCTTTTAGAACAAGACTTATCACAGCTAAGGTGGCTAAGGAGAGAAATAAGGCTGCCAGCACGGGTAATGTTTCTCCATAGATCGTTGCACCTAAAATCCCTGCCAATGCAGGTCCAACAATAAAGCCAAGATTTGATGATATTGCCATCTTACCAAAGTTTTTGCTCCTGTTTTCATCCGATGAAACATCTGAAATGTAGGCATCAGCAACAGAAACATTGCCTCCGGTAAGTCCATCAATAGCTCTAGCAAAAAATAATACAGCTACCGGAAGAGATATGTAATCATTCCAATTATTGTAGAATTAATACTAAGGAGATTTTCAATAGGTAAATATAATGCAATAAGAAAAATAGTCCATCCAGCTAATGTTCCTCCGTGACTTGGGAGAAGAACCCTTTTTCTTCCATAAATGTCTGACCATCTCCCAAGAATTGGAGCCCCGATGAGTTGAAAAGTAGGATATGTCGCAGCGAGAAGCCCATAGACTATAGGATTTCCACCAAAATCTGTGACTAAAAAGACAAGAAAAGGGAGATCATACTGAAACCCAGAGTCCCAATAAAATTGATTAATAATATAGGAAGGAGTGTAATTCGTTCCTTGTGTACACTTGTCAGATGCTATCCCTTACTTTCTTTTGTCTTGCAAAAAGATGTTTTATTTCAGGAGGAATCATGTGATTGCCTCCAGATATCTGATAACAGGTTGGTAATTGCTTCTGTGATGTATTTGTTAATCTTTACTTGAACCATCTCAATATTTTCTCAAATCAGCTGAGGATTAACTTATGGACATTTTCCTTGATTATATGAAGCTCATATACCTCTTCCTTTTTTACTATAAAGATTTGATCGTGTATTTCGAATAATTCTATAAGATCTTCTATTTCAGAATTTAACAAATTGTAGGTCTTGTACGCACAATACATCAATCCAGCAATTCTATTGCTGTTGTATTCTTTCTCTAAAGCCAAGACCTCCGTTGGTAATGTCTTTTTGACCTCATCCATTAAAAAATCCATGCAGCATATCTGTTTGTTACCGGCACTCTTAACAACATTTTCTATTACTTTGCGGCAATACTTTAGGATATTTTTTTGGGTTTGGATTTGTACCTGCTGTGTTTTTTTAGCTTTTGGAGGAAAATAAAAATATGGTTCAGCTGTCCCATTATACCAGTTGAGCTTCGACAGAAATTCAGTATAGTGATTATGCGGCGTGGAAAAGAAGCATCTGAACAGGTTTCCTTCTATGGCAAGCCTATCCATGGATTTTAGCATTCGCATAATAGATTCATCATCTGAATAGATTACTAGGTTATGCCTTCTAGGTACTACTGATCCCTGTCCTTTTAGCCATTTATCAACAGCATCTTTTACTATTGAATTTATAGAAACTCCTCTCTTATTTGCAATCTCACCCAATTGCTCATGAACCTGATCATCGAATCCTCTCACAATTAGTGTATGAGTCAACAATATGATACCTTACTGGCTACTATATATGGTTAGCGCTATCATGATAGCACTTATATAGCGCTATCATGCTATCATAGTATATGAGAAATATAATTTGAATAAAAAAATCAATTATGAAGATAAAAACATAACAATAGATGGCTGATGTCTATGAGTAGATTACGCGATTATCTCTTATTTAATAGGAATATTCTTATTGGTTTTGTTGGCGCTTTTCTTACTGGTGCCATAAGTAGTCAAGCAATAGCAAGATTCACGTCCCCGCTTGTTAATTCTTTAATTTCCTTAATCGCTGAGTTGGGTGTATTCCTCACAATATTTGGTGTTCTATTCTATTTTGACAATAAAGCCAAGTTTATTGACGAATGGGGGAAGCGACGGGAATCTGGAAAACTAAAGTGGGTTCTATTGAAACTAGCATCAACACTTTCAGTTGCAGAAATCGAATACAATACTGTAAAACCCGCTATCCACTTCTGGCTTCTTATTCTGGATTATCAACCTTTCATTGCCTCAACCATTGCAAGTTTTATTGCCATAATAGGATACCTTGCTGTTGCGGACTCTATGGCATATCTTACTCGGTTGTTTAAAAAATCATAGCGTAGTTTATAATAGTCCCATATCAATACTCTCTTTGCCTCCAATTCTAAACTAGGTTTATCAATAATCTTCCGACAATGGGCAGTTGTAGGTCGTTTAGCATTTCTTTTGGTTATACAGCTATTGCCAGCAATAACCAGGTCTTCTATATCTTGCATAGATTTCGTGTTGAATTAGCTCTTCTTTTGAGTTAAATATAGTATCACATTCCTCACATCGGTAAGTGATAACATTTGTCATCTGACTGCTTTTACGTCAATACTATTTCATATAAACTTTGATTCATATGTCAGCTCGTATATCTTGTATCAATCAGGATCATGAAAATGTAGTGATATATACACAAAGGCATGGAAAACACACTACGATTACATGGTCGTATCAGTATGAAAGTTTTGTCAGGCCATAACACTATATATATATATGTATATATATCCTAGAGAGCAACAGTCATTGCATTAGAGTATTCTACAAGAAAATTCACTTAGACCCTATAGTCTCTAATAGGGAGTGCCTTTTGCCCTTTGGTTTTTGAAGGCTTCAATGTACCATTCAAATTCTGCAAGAAATTTTGAAACCCTTTTGTTATATGCTTCGTCGATTAGTCTGCCATCCTCACTAAATACCTTGTAGAGTCTTGGTATTGTGAAGGATGAAGATATGGATGGAGCTCCTAGCTCTGCAAATATTAGCCTGAGGTGCTGCGCAGAATTTATCCCACCAAACATTCCTGGAGAATAAGAGACAATAGCTGATGGTTTGAAATAATATTCCTCTAAAAAGTAATCCAATGTGTTTTTTATCGCACCGGAAGTACTTGCATTATATTCGGGAGTAACTGCAAGATATCCCTCTGCGTCATTTATTTTGTTCCTAAGAGATTTCATTTTCTCTGAAGGGTCTACCATCTCCTTGTACATTCTATCAAGCAAAGGCAGATTTAGTTCGAGGGGATCGATAAAAAATACTGTGTGGTTACGATCTTTCAATTTCTCCTCCATCCAGCGAGCAACTTTGATACCCTGACGATCACGCCTAACAGATCCGACTATTAATGCAATTTTGGCCATATTCGCTTCCTAGTTAAAATTAACGTATATTAAATATCTACTGGAATCGGCGCATTATGACGACACAGACAACATTCAGAATGATTTAGAGAAAGATTGGAAGATCTAATCTTAGTACATCTCAAATGCCAATCAACTCAAGCTACTGAAAATATTCGAACCGAGGATAATAGGGATTAGCCAAATAGATTTCAATCTTATTTTCATTTCTTATCGTAAATCTTACAAACAGAACCCATTGAAGAGTTTGAATCTTGTGCAGAAATCTTCAGTCCCCAATAGTTTTATGCTCTCGCCCCTTCTCGCTAGTTCTAGACTCCAAGGTATATAAGTTGGGTGCTAAGAGTTAAAGAATGAGTAATGGAAAAAAGGTAACTAAACTTTCTAAGAAATACTACACATTAGTATTTGGAGTGATAATGGGTTTTATAATGTCAGTGCTCACCTCTTTAGCCGTTACTATAATAAATATAGGAATCGTTCCAAATTTCTTTGATATGTGGTTCGGTATATTTTTGACGACATTATCAATTGGCTTTCCTATGACCATTATGATCACCCCATTTGTAAAGAATATTACAGACAGGATAACAATTTCAGAGGCGGTATAGCAAATCCTATCCCACTCTTTTCAATTTGGAGCTACAATTAGGACAGCAATTTCTCTATATTCTTTTCCACGGTTCATGTGATAGTACTTTAGTGACCTGTTTTGATTATTACCAGACATTGATGAGGAGGGAGAACCGAATTAGAGGTTTTTGATGTTTCGACGGTATCTATAACTATGATGCCCTCTGGATGCTCCGGGAGGGTGAGCCACGGGTGGTAATCACAGAGGTCACGCAGAAAGCGATGACAGAAACGACTAAATCCTGCGAGCGAAAGGAGAACCCATGGAATACCTCACCGATCTGGTCACCAGGGTTCCCGAAGGAATTAGCCCCGTCAAAGTCGATGAATTGCGGACGGCAGAGGCAGTGCGCGCCGCTGAGCTTGCCAAAGCAGGGCATTTGGTCCGGCTCTGGCGCCCGCCGCTCGGTTCAGGCGAATGGCGCAGCATTGGCAAGATATAAGGTATTTGCGACAAATTTTTTTACTATCATTGCTATGGATGTAGATTAACTATGTTAAGCAAGACTTATACTATAGATTATCTCCTGCTAAAGATATTATTGCGTTTTAATGCAAAAAATGATGATATATCCAATTTTACATCAAATTCGCCTTCCCCATCTTTTGATAATGCAAAAACATCTTTTGACTCCAATAGACTTATTGCAGTAGATACTATTAGGGTAGATGAGCATTCACGTTTAACACTCACAAAGAAAGTAAAGAATGTCTTTCCTATTATGGCTGGAGATATAATAGTCGCTTATCAGGACAAATACAATAAAAAAGAATTATTATTCAAAATTCAACGTGGCAATAATATAGTAGATAATTGGATTGTTAAAAGAAAAGATGTTGATGGTATAGATAGAAATCCTTCTCAAGCATCTAAAGTTAATGCAAAGAAGAAAATTGCTTATCATGATAATACTACTACCTATCTTAATAATAAAAATAAAATTCCCAGTATCATACTAATTGACGATGAACAAGATATAGTTTATAGTTTTAAAACAATTCTATCCGATCATGGATATAATGTGAAATCATTTACAGAATCTAAGGAAGCATTAAAGCATATTATAGAACTAAATTATTGTTCTTCTTCTAATACTATTACTACCACTTCATCACAATCCAATCATTATGATTTAGCAATAATAGATATTAGAATGCCATACATTAATGGAATTCAATTATACCAAATACTGAAAATAATAAACAAAAATATCAAAGTGCTATTTGTGTCTGCTTTAGAGGCAGCAGAAGAAATTCTTAGTATGTTTCCAGAAGTAAAACCCAGCAGCATTATAAGAAAGCCTGTATCACGGGAATATTTTATTGATAAGGTACAAGAATCTATTAATAGTACAACAAATTATTATACAAATAAATATCATCATTTATGAGAAGCATGTTAATACTACTTCTTGCAGAGAACTAATATAATAAAAATAAAATAAAATAAAAAAAGATGTGTTTCGTTCAGCATACTAACTACATGTGTTGCTTGTTTGCTTAGTTATGAGTTGGCTGTGTTGATGCTGTTTGTGCAGTACCAATCAATGTTATTCCTAAGCTACCAGTCATCTATGTTGTTATTATTGCTAATAACGTTAGTCATCATTTCGATGAACTTCTCTAACACCTATTGGCATGCTTCCCTCTCTCTGTCTGAGTGTCATTCTCCACTAGCGTAGTATGCGGAATTTGCTCCGATGACTTCAGAGTCAGACTTTGCGATATTTGATCTTACTTCTCCGAACTCTTGGCCACTTGCACCATAATAAGTGTCCTTACCTTCCTTCGAATAAAATTCTCCAAGTCCACCCTGTTTTAGCTCATCCTCTTCAAGTGGTCCTACCTTGTCTGCTAATGCTTGTTGTGCTGTACTGCTTACTGCTACTCCTAATGCACCTATTAGAAGTGCAGCTATAAAAAATAGTTTATACATATAAATCCCATTATATTGCTATTTATATGCAGTATCACACTTTATATTAGATAATATATTATAAACAATGTAATTATTTAGATTTATATCCATAATACTATTATGATTTATAATTTTATAGAAGCGATAATGCAAATGATAAAGCACCTTCATCAGTTGTGGTAAAAATGGATCAAATAATAAATATTGTTTCTTGAAGAATATAGATGAAGCACTAGAGATCTATCTCATTATGATTATTACACATATCTCAAGCTGAATAGAAAAAAGAGTCTTTAATTAACCTTAATTCCTTTTCATAATTTCGATCACCTGTTCATCTGTGATAGGTTCAAAGCTCTGGTAGTATTGTCCTACCGACTTAAAATTAGAAGTAGAGGGACTTATAATTACTTCAACATGGTCAGCTTCTCTTCTTAACAATTCTTTTGTTTGCTTGGGAACTACAGGAACAGCAATTATCAAATGGCTTTTTGGATTGTTGGTTTTCTTTTTTATCCATCTAGCTGCAGCAATCACTGTAGCACCTGTAGCAGCTCCATCATCTGCTAAGATTATTACAGTCTTACCATTGGGAACATTGTGATCTTCTCTTGGTGCAAAATCATCATCATGATGACGATAATATAATGAAGATCTACGTTTTATTTCTTGTATTTGATATGTTTTCTCTTTTTCAATATATTCCTGCGATACCTCTAATTCTTTCACAAGCATATCATTAAGATAAGTCGTAGTACCGTCTTCCATCACTGCACCTATTGCAAGCTCCTCACTATGTGGAGCGCGTAGTTTTCTTGGTATGATAATATCAAATTTACAGGATAACTTCCTTGATATAATATCTCCAACTATTACTCCTCCACGCGGAATTCCTAATGCTATGCTATCTATTCTTTCTTGTTCTTTTTTTATTACATCCTTTAATGCTTCACCTAAGATATTTGCTGCATTAGCTCTGTCCTTAAGCCTTAATTGGAATTTGCTACTAATTTTATCAAATATGATGTATATATCACCTTAGTGGATGGTGGTTAATTTCTACACTATATATTGGTACTAGAAAACCCATTTACACAGATGGTACCAGATGGTATATAATGATGCTTGTAAATGGCTCAGGTTGAAACACCATATGTCTATGATACTATGCTTAAGAACTTGATGGAAGAAAGATTTGTACAACAGATAAAAGATAGAACAGAATGTTTTGACGATCATTTTCCCTGTACGAAACAGAATTGTAATATGCAGCATGTTTGGAACTGGCTGAAACTATTCGTAATGTATCTCGATATGAATAAAGAGAGAATGCAATTCATTACGTTTCTAGTATTAGAGGGTCGCTAAGTTAACAGCACCGAAAATAATCATTAAAGCCATTAATAATACAAGAAGATCATGATAATATTGTAAGCTTTCAGTACAATAGAGATAAAAGCATGTTTGATCTAGCTTATAAGAACATAATTAGGATTATAAGAATATAGTGAAAATGAGAAATCTAACTTCTTGGTTTCTGCAAGAGTCACA
>DASQRW010000039.1:0-34332 GCA_035642715.1 Nitrososphaeraceae archaeon
CTTTATGGTACTCAAAACTCAACAAAAGCACTTGTAGAATTTGTATCTAGAGCAAAACAGAAAATAGATTCTGTTATAGATTCTAAAGCACCGTCTGTCATTATTGAAGTCGAATCTATAAGAAAAGAAAGATTTGCTGCTAAAGATAGAAGTGTAAAGTTTAGATATGTTACTGAAATTACAAAAGATAATATTGATTATTGTAAAGAAATGTTAAAATTCTCAGAGATTCGCCATTTAGATGGAGTTAAAGGCAACTTTGAAGTTAGTGATATAAAAGAATATGTGGCTGCTACAACTCTACAAGGCGCTAATAGACAACAACTAATGCCCCAACTGATATACAGTAATGTTAAGGAAGTTGTAGAGCAACAGCAGTATGTATTTGATACCCTTTGGAGTAGAGCAATACTTTCTGAACAAAAGATAAGAGAAATAGAGTATGGTATTACACCAGAAGTTACAGAGGTTATTCAAAGTCCTGAAGAGGCAGAAAGAAGAGAGTGGGATCTTTTAAGAAAAGCTAGAAAAGAAATCCACATAATATTCTCTACAGCCAATGCATTTTATATTCAAGAGCGTACAGGGACAATACAATTTCTAAATCAGTTAGCAGAAGAAGAAGGTGTCAGCATCAAACTTCTCACTCCTACAGATGATCATATCAGAGAATCAATACAAAACTTAAAGGATTATAATAATAATCATCTGCTACAGAAGCAGAAGAAGATAATAGAATTTCGTAATATTGCATCTACATTAGGAATTAAAATCAAATCATTGATAATTGATAGAAAGTATTCTTTGATCATGGAATTAAAAGACGATTCAAAAGAAGCTATTGCTACAGCAGCAGCTATAGGATGGTCAACATATTCAAATAGTCAGGCAACTATTCTGTCTTATCTTTCAATATTTGAAACTCTCTGGAGGCAAACAGAATTATATGAACAGCTAGAGCAATCTGACCGTATAAAGAGTGAGTTTATAGATATAGCAGCTCATGAACTCAGAACTCCTATTCAGCCTATCATAGGATTTGCAGAACTACTAAAAAAAGAAGAATTAGAATATGATAAGAAAAGAGAAGCCACTACGGCTATTCTTTGTAATGCGAAAAGGTTACAGCGACTTGCAGAGGCCATACTAGATGTTACAAGAATAGAAAGTAATACTTTAGATATGGACAAAGAAAGACTTGATCTAAACGATCTAATTTTAAATGCATTAGATGATATAGTAATAAGCACTAAAGAAGAAGAAGAGTTGAAAGGTGGTAGTGGTGATGTTTATAATAATAAAAGTAAAAGATTATACAAATTCACTAAAGAAGAAGAAATCATAATAGAAGCAGATAGAACCAGGCTGAGTCAAGTTGTCTCTAATCTGTTAGATAATGCTATTAAATTCACAAAAGAAGAAGGAACTATATCTATTGTAGTAGAAAAGAAGAAAGATAGTAGTAATAATAACAACAAAGAAGTCGTCATTGTTAGCATCAAAGATACTGGTTCTGGAATAGACTCTGACATATTGCCAAGATTATTTACAAAGTTTGTTTCAAAATCATCTAAAGGTACAGGGCTAGGTTTGTTTATCTCAAAGAGCATTATTGAAACTCATGGTGGAAAGATATGGGCTGAAAATAACTCAGATGGAAAAGGCGCAACCTTTGCATTCAGCCTACCTATCAATTAATTAACCAATAAATAACAAGAATTTCTCTATGGGGCTAAACAACAACTATTCCAAGACACCCGTTTTAAATCCATGCATCTACTAGCCTTTCATAAATTAATAGTAAATCTAAGTTATGGTTTTAATAAATTGACATATTCAGGTATTATATTCTATTGTATTTACTGACCCAGATAATCTGTACATATTCTTTGATGAACTACTCGACATTTCTAATTGAAATTATTGATAACCCTAGTGTAAAGAAAGACGTAAATTTTTCCTAAACTTCAATATATTAGCAACATATTAAATCCGATTAATGGTTAGAAGAATTCTACTCAATAAACCAGATACCTAGATGAGGCATGTGAGTATATGTATATATTAACTGATAACTATGAGTGAAGAAAGCGAGAGAGAAGAAATTAAAGACGAAACTCATCAATTACAAGATGAAGAACAAGAAGAATTGGACGACGCAGCAGAAGAAGAAGAGGAAGCCAAAATAATGGAAGAAGCTGAAGGAGCTGAATGAGAAGAAGACTACAGCAATAATAGAACAACCATCTGCAATAATATGGAAGGTGTACCACAGATATAGAGGCTCCAATAAAAATAAACCCATGAAGGCATAAGATACTGCTTGAGAGGATCCGCAGTAGCTCCAAAGATATTATCATCTGGTAACGTCACATTGAATAGCGGAGATAGCACTCGATACTTTTCCAAATCTGACTTTTATAATTTTACTCAGTCAATGACTAGCTTTATAGAACTTACCTAGTTATATGAAATATCACACATACACACGTGAAGCTTCCGAATCCGCAAACTTTAAGCATTATAAAACAAAGTTATTTACATTTGTCTGGAGCTCAGAATAAAGATGGGAATACTAATGATCAGAGGGAAATAAGCAATACTGAGCATAAAGCATGTCCTCTATGCGGTAGAGCTTTTGAGAAGAGCAACAAATCAAAATTCAGCAAAGCTACCATAGATGGCATCAATTACACCTTCGATACAATAAATTGCATGAGTATGTTCAAAAGACTAAAGAGTGCATATGGACAAAGACTAGATGAATTTCTTGGGAACGAACAATATATTTCCGATCCATTCTGGGATAATGCTATACCTGAGGAACAAGAAATAAGAGAAATACAACAAGAAGAGCAGAAACAATTAATGAAGAAAGGTATTGAAATTCTTGACGATCCATATGACATACAAGAACTTGGCTTCAAACTTCTGAGATCAGCTGTAGATGAAATTCTCCTGATATTTTCTACCTCAAATGCATTTCACAGACAGGAGCGTCTAGGTGGATTACAACTACTTAAGGAAGTCAGGGAAAAGAATAGAAAGATGAGAATAAGACTTCTGAGCCCTTTTGACAAAGAGATTGAAAAGATTGCGGCACAATTAAACCATGATCTAGAGATTGATCTTCAAGATATCCATGAATCTTTGCGAATAAAATCTACAATCCTTATAGTTGATAGAAAGTTCGTACTATACGTGGAGTTAAAGGATGACACTAAAGATAATTCATATAAAGCAATGGGTTTAGCAGCATATTCCAACAGTAAGTCAACTGTACTATCTTTTGTCACAATATTTGAGAGCATCTGGAAACAGAGTCAACTGCTTGATAATCTCTTCAAAATGCAAGAAGAACTAAGAACGCAAAAGGAGACTACCAAAAGTCTGCTTGATTCAATCAAAGAATTAAGAACCCCTATTAGACCCATATTGGCATTAGCAGAAACAATTCGTTATGGAAGGAAGTTGAATTTGAGAGGCCAAGAGGATGCATTGTTTGATGTGATTGTAGACAACGCAAAGAAACTAGAACAGCTAACAAATAGCTTGATCATTGATTGAGGTTTTGTCTTATTTATTTTCTACTACTATCTATTTTATGTCTAGACAAGTTTATTGATAAAGAAAGAAATGTATTATTTCGATCCTTTCTTCTCGTGTTAGTCTTTAATAAATCCAAGAATGAACTCTGCTGACATACTACTACCACTTAATGGAATACCAAAGCTAGTCATTGCTATTAAGGATGCTGTTGCAGCACCATGGCCATGACCGCTACTAATACCACTAAAACCTGGAATCCGCATAATAATAATTGCATTTGAAAGTGTTGTAATAGCTCATTTTCTCAAACATTGGTTATGAAGATTTCTTCAGCAATCGTCTTTTCATCATATCAATGATAGCAATAGGTATTCATTCTGAGGTCTTCTTATTCATAATTACTGAATCTGTAGATCTCTGGATGTCAAGATCTGCAGTAGAGAGAACAACAGCTGCTGCTACTGCCATATAACATTGCTACTGTCGTGATATATCGGGTAACCAAAAATTCTCTAATTTCTAAAGATCTATGGTTAGTTGAATAAAAATTATTATATTTAAAATAAAAAAGGAGGTTTTTGCCTTAATTACAGATTGTTGCATTCATTGCTATAGGATGTTCTAGACTGGTAAAACCTTGCTAATCATCACTTACTTCTGTAATTGAGATTGTTGCAAAGTTACCGCTTCTGAACTTTACAGTTTCATCTCCAGGGTTGAGAATAACTATGTCTGTTACCTCGTCATCTTCATTCTCTGGTACGTCAGCATGATATAAGCAATTGTGTTCTGGATCAGACAATTCTTCTATAAATTCTAGCTCAACTGCCTCTAAGTCTGGTGCTACTCCTGCCACCACTGCAATATCAGATTCTGGATCATTATTATTGCCATTGTCGCATGGTACATTAATTGTTACATGAGAATCAGTTACTAGAACAGGAGTTGTATCTGTTAGCTCTATATACTGGCCTGCCGTTAATGTAAGACCTTCAAGCGGAATTGTTACACTACTTGGTATCTGGTCGTCATTGTTTCCATCAGCCATAGCTGCATTGGAGGGTATTTGTGATATTGCAAATATTCCTGCTACCAGGATGGCTGCAACAAAAAATGCTTTGTTTGTTAGATATTTCTTCATTATATGCAATAAATAATGGTTATATAAGTAAATTTATAAACAGGATTATATAAAAATTCATAAATATATTGTTATTCTAAATTTATCTTGTCTTATTGCGGATGTAATTATCCAGTGAAGAAGAACAATGGTAATATTAGGAGTTGTAGCAATATTAGCTGCATTTGGCATGATTGCAGCAATAACATATCCAGTAGAAAATTAGGCCTTTGCTCAACGGCAAGATCAAGCCATTCCATTATAGTAGATGATGTTTAGTTTTTGAATTAACTACAAAGCATCGATCATCTACTGCTTCTTCTTCTTCCTGTTATTTGTCGTCTTAAGAGGAATACTGATCATCCTCTTGAAGTGTGTGTATAGATATATATTTTATAAATATACACTTGAAAATGCAACTGGTAAAGCAAGAACTTTAATAATTGATTTTGTCGATTCTTCAAATGATTATCCTAAATTCTAGGGTTCTGTCCTCTGTTATTCCAGAATGACTAAGATAAATCTTGTTAAAGTAATTAATTTTTGTCTGGATAGACATTTTATAGGCAGATGCATATTTTATAATACCAAATCCTACAATATCTTCTTTAAACCCTAATCCTATAAACATGCCTTGAAGGTTCCATGGTTTTATTCTAAAGTATTTACCTAATTGTAAAAGACCATGTGTGTCTTTCAGTATTTTGGAATATGTTATACCTCTATATACAATTTTAATGCTCTTTATTCCTATGGTAACATTTTTATGAATATTATTATTATTGCCATCAATATAGCGAAGAAATTGATTTAACCTTCGCTGATTGCGTTCAATTCTACTTTTTATGGTTTTAGTAGGACCTTTGCTATGTAAAACAAGAGAAAAATATTTTGATCTAAAACTTTCGAATACACATTTCTCACCAAGACATACAACTAAATCTGATCGTAACTTTTTTGCCATCTTTACTTTGTAATCGATACCATTATTGTGTATATAACCGTCGGTATTAATTATGCAAATATCAGAATCAGTTGTTGTAATTTTTTTAACAATTTGTTTGATAGCATTAATTGTGACATCTTCAAATCCAACTGGACTGGTATTTCCAATAAATTCGAAGAATTGTGCATATAAATTCCTCAGATCTGTTATCGGATTTTCAATTATTGTACCTCCTATGGCAGTAGGTGGAGCTAAATCTCCTTGCCCCATATCTGCGTCAATAACTGCTGGTTTAAGGTTTTTTTTAAGTGCCAAATTTGCAATAAAGGTAGCTAGTGAGGACTTTCCTGTATCGGTATCGCCTATCAATAAAATTGTTCTAAATTTTTCAATTAGAATCTTATTAACGATCTCTTGCCACATTGTTGTACCAGCACTACATTGGTCTGCGAGCCAACTTTCACCACCTTCGTCTAAGTTTATGTTAATTTGGCAAAGAGAATCAATCTCAAATGGTAAAATCTTACCAGCTTCCACTGATACATCACTATGAGAGACGTCTTTTCCGAAAACATAAGCAGTACCTGCTAAAGTTACTGTAGCAGGCCCTTTTACCAGATAAACCCACGGAGATATGCAATGATCAGGCAAGTTCTGTATGTATATATTTTGTTAGAAAGATTTAGAAAGGTATCAGCTAAAGTCGAACTTTTTTCTTCCTTCTACTTCCAAAGATGATACTGTAGAGATGGGAGACATACTACATTCAGTATTAGATCTTGATAGAGTATTTAACATGCAAAGAAAAAAGGTAGAATAATATTTACAATTAAGTAGTGCAATATTGCTTTTGAATTAAGATAGAACCTATCTATTAATGAATGCTTTGAATTTTGTGACCAAGTACATATATCTATCTCCTGTTCATATTACTGGTTTTGAACGCTCCATTGTGAGATCTTTTTTTGTATTTTGTATTTTGATATGATTATGCATTAATATTTATTTTAATATTATAAGCGCAGTGTATTATTTGGGATTTAACCATTCAATGAAACTGGCATAATTCAGTAAGCTGTGTTGAAATGTAATATATTGGCTAATAATGAAAGACTCAATAATATCACTTATGATAAAATTCATCTTAAATAAAATAGAAACACATAGATAATAAATTTAGATTCTAAAAAGATCCTTTGCATTTCTAAACATTACAAGATCTCTTATTTGGGAACTGAGCTTAAGTTTTTTAACAAAATTAAGATAGGAACTCATATTAGAAATTGGCCAATCTGTTCCGTATAAAAGATAATGTGGTTCACCGGCATAATTCAATAGCTCTGTCACTTTGTTAACCATATATTTTCTGGAATGTACAGTAAAATTGCCAAAAACCAATCCTGAAATATCCGCATAGACATTCTTGTTCTTATAGAGGATTTCCTGACAATCAAGGATATAGGGATTTCCTAAATGACACATTACTATCTTTAGATCAGGATTGTCAACAGCAACATCATCTATGTTCAACGGATGTGAAAATCTAATCTTACCTTTTCTTGAAAACGTATCACCAGTATGAATCATGATAGGAACTTCAAATTCCATACACATGTCATACACTCTTTGATATCTTTTATCAAATGGGTAGTAATATTCGTAGCCACAGTAAAGCTTGACACCTTTAAGTAAACCCTTTTTCAACCATATTCTACAATTTCGATAATCTTCATCAGTATGATTATCAATTGAAAACCCGGCCACAACTCCAAGATTATCATGTTTTTTTGTAATATCAAGAATTTGAGCTGTCGAAGGTCTATCCACATCAACCTTATAAGATGATAGAATAATAGAATAATCAATATTGTTTGTAGTCATGACATCTAATAATGCTGTTAATCTTTCTTCTAGTGAAAGTTTATTTGTATACTGATAATAGTTAAGATGCACATGACAATCTATAATGATAAAAATATCACTACCGATATTTGGGATTTAACCATTCAATGAAACTGGCATAATTCAGTGAGCAAGTATCTTGAATATAATTAGGAAGTATTTTAATAAATCTAAATCCGTTTTTCAACTGAAATGAAAGGACAGGGTCTTTTAGTTCTCCTTTTATTACCTTTTGTGAATATTCTAAAGCTGACATTTTATCTGCATATTCATAAAATTGGAGCAGTCTACCTCCGCCTATTATTCTCCTTAAATTCAATTTTATGGCTAGATCCTTTCTCATATTATAAAGCATTGTTGCTATCCCAAGACATCGAAAATTAGGGTGAGTCGAGATATCATCTGCATAAAGACTATCGCCTTTAGGATTATGACTTGTGAATTTTCGATCTCCAACAATTTCATACCATGTATGCTCTGCATATTCAGATTTTAGTGAGATTATTAAACTGCATGCAGATGCAACTATTCTTTCATTTATTTCTGCACAAAACTGACCTTCAGGAAATATGCGAATATGATTTTCAAGAAAGGACGGGGCCGATATCATTCCAGCAGCCACATCAGGAAATGATTTCTTTTGTAAAGCGACTATTTTAGGTACATCTTCCTGCTGAATATTTCTAATGATAATTGCTGGCCATAAATTATCCAATATCCTGACACTATCCATAAGCTCTCTGATATAAAAGGTATATAGCAGATCCAAAGAAAGACTTCCTAAATCAGAGAATTCATATTATCTGTCTATACAATGCATGTAAGATTTTACTTTGTACGGCTTTTATTTTCTAAAAGAAAAGTCGGTAAACTCCGCCTTATAGGATAAGCCAATATAGATATCATAGCCACGAAGGATAGTTAAATGCGTGTCAACAATAGATATAAAAAAGATTAAAAGATGATATGAAGGAATTTCTTAACCTTCCCTATCTTCTACCAATCCACATTATTCGTAAGGTTTTCTTCAACATTATGCGATTTCCATAATCCACTGCTACATTTCAGATATTTTCATCATTATATCATTATTATGGGGAATATCAGCTGTATACAATAATAGACAGAAAATTAGTTAATCAGACATTTTATAAATATAATGAGACATTTACAGACAAATTAGTAAATAACTTCATTGATATGGCTGACAATCTATAATAAAATAATACATTCATAACCAAACCTCTCTTTTTGTAATTATCATGAAATATATATTAACATTAAAGATATTGGATTCCATTTATAGTAAAGAACAGATACACAAATACAAAGCTCCTTTCTAATCATAGGCAGTTCATAGAGATAGTAAATATAATGCTTTTCTAATAATAATCATATAATAAATAATAATCGAGTCCATGAACAGAGTTAAATTCTAATATACCCATTATCTCTGCCTAGTGATTGACAGCACCAACAAGCCATACGAATCTACTTGGTGGTTGTTACTGCTACTTGTATCAGCCACTATAGCTCTGTTGATTGATTACTTTCTCGAAATGATGCCAATTATACAGGCATTATTCCTACTAATCCTCGTAGTCTTTGTATTGATTTCTTGGTATTATAGATGGTAAGTTAGCGGGAATTGGCATAAATAGCATAAGAACAAATAGGTAAATTTTTCAGGCAATTCCAGTAGCTGGTAACATTGAAACTAAACGGACTTCATAATCATAAAGCATGATTCTCTCTTTGATAATCGAAGTTTTCTATTGTTGTGTTGTGTGTTGTATTAAGAAGGCTAATATCTTTTATAATTATGCTATATTAAAAGTATTTTTATTGTAAACTCTTACTCTATAATTTACTTATAATATTATTGATCATCCTCTTTGGTTATAATAACTTAATTGCCAGTCATATTGAGTACAGCTGTGCAGAAAATTGTCAATTTTTGGTATCGATATGAAAATCTAAATCTAAAGATAACCTTTATCTTGATCTCTTTACAATTGCTTCATTTATACTGGCTTACTACAGACGTAGTTCTTCAGCGAATATATGGAGAGAGCTTCCTTTTATTTCCTAAAGTTCTTTTACCTGTTTTTGTGGTAATAGATTATATTGAAATTCCTGCATTAGTTTCAGGAATTACCTTTTATTCGCTAAGTGTTTACAAACATCAAAAGGATTCATGGAAGAATTCTTTATTTCTCGCACTGCTCGCAGTACAAGTAGTTCACATATTTTGGATTACTGATGAAATAGTATACGATGCATTTTTTGAAACTCGCTTAGTAGAATTTCCTTTATATATTGCATGGATCGCGATACTTATAGATTATCTGGAGTTACCAGTTATGGCAGACTTGTTTTATAAAATCATCAAAGGTAAAAAAAAGTGGCGATAGGTTTTATTATTGTCCTTTATAATCCAAGTAACAGAAAAATCAAATTCACTCTGACTATTATATTTACTTTTCTGAATAACTCAACGGTATGTTTGCAGTATTAGGATAAATTACAAGTTATTATAGTAACTAGTAAATTGGAAAATGGATCTTATGCAAATAAAATTATAGCTATCCCTGGTTATAATAAATAGTGCATCAGCATCCTAAGTTTTTCCATAAATACCTTATGGCTAGAAAATTTGGGTAATGATGATGATTATTATGACAAAAGACTCAACATCCAGATTACTTGTTCTATCAGTAAAGTATTATTGTTGCTTGTAGTACGTTGGTATAGGAGTAAATCGTCTGTGTATGTGACAGCGATGATAATCTTTATGAATTCTTTGATTATAATTATACACTGCAGAAGAAGATACCATTTATTAAACAAGTACCTCCAGTTGAAATACTTAGAAAAGCAACTACATATTGTTTTATGGTCATGATTGTATGTTAACAATTGAACTGGCATGAGTGAAGAAGAACTTCTACCACCATGGATAAGAGAGCAGATATCTCGCTTACAACAAATTCAACAGAATTTGCAGGCAATCATGATGAAAAAACAACAAATAGAACAAGAGATTGCCGGGACAGACAGAATACTAGAAGAAATAAAAAAAATAGATGGGGATAATAAGATATACAAAAGATATGATAATTTATTAATAAAGTCGAAGAGAGAAGATATCTTGAAGGAGTTTAAAGAAAAAAAAGTGACATTAAACACAAGAATGTTAGTTGTTGAAAAACAAGAGAGCCGAGTCAATGACAACTTAAAAGAAGTAGAAAATAAAATTATTAAAATGAGGAATTTATTGGATAATGAATAGTCCATTAATAAGTTAGATATAACAAATCATTATCGAGAAATCCAGGCATTAATGTTTGATTATATTTATAATCTAAAACAATTTCAGATACTATTTTCTTTTTCTAATTATAGACATGTATATCTATATATATATATATTTACTAATTAAGACTAAAAATCTTTAACTTCTATAGTAATAAAGTCCGTCCAAACATTAATTCCAGTAAATATAAAAACCTGAAAGTGAAGATGAGGCAAATATGTATAACCAGTCATTCCAACCTTGGCTATCTCTTGGCCTTCGCTAACATGTTGACCTACTTTTACTTTTGAACTACGATAGGCTAAGTGATCATACCTTGAATATTCTCCATTTGAATGCATAATCACAATAAAATTGGTATATGTCCAATATGATGGTTCAGGACCTCCAATATTAGAATCATCTTTGATAAAATTCACTATTCCATTTGCTGCGGCAAGGACAGGTGTGTTTACAGGAACTATTAAATCAATTGCATTTCTGAGTCTCCCTACATGTGCAGGGGATGAAGTTCTATCTATACGTTCTAGAAAATCTTTTGGTACAGGCAAACTATATCTATTGATAGCTCTTCTTTCCAATCTCTTTAGAGTGTTCAAATTTCAATAGCCTTATATAAAGTAGACTTAAAATGTATTCTTAATATTAATGCAGCAAAATCATGGTCTTACTTGTTGATACAGGCTTAGATTTATCAATAAGCCGTTAGGAAGTAAGTCAATCTCAACCTACTCCAATAGCTATTTTGCCTTGATACAAATATACAGGATACAATTGCTATTCATAAGTAATATCATAAGCTACATCATACAAAAATAATGGCTATAAGAATCTTAATCTTATAAAGAAGCCTCTGCTGCCATTCTTAACATGGCAAAAATGTACATATCTATTCAACTATATATTGGTAGCGATTAGCAGTAGTTCTAACTTTTGTATGAAATTTGTAGATACTGCATATGATTGAAAATTTCTATTTTAATACGAGTCTTTAAAAGATAGTTATAATTTCAGACCATTCCTTATCAAACTGTTCTGTGGCTTCCTTGACTTTTTGTTAGATAATGCCATATCACTTTTGTTATCAAGATTACCACCTATCTGAAATTTTTTGTTAATGGATTCACTCATGTAAATAAGTTGAACATAAATGTACTTCCAATTGAAATATTGTTCTTTATAGCTTTTTATTATATTGATGTATTCACTACAAGCCTTTACTTTGTAACCAATCTCCTATTTCTGTAAATGTCATTTGATGATGGTCATTTAGATGGATTAGCAGACACATTAAACTATAATGATAACATTTTGATTTTGTACAACACTTTGGATAATCTGTAATACTGTTATACATGGCAAAACTTTCTATTCTTTCCATTATGTTCACTGGAATAGATTCTGAATAATATGTAATATCATCATCTTTCATTTTTTCTGCTGCTACATCGTAACCGAAATATTTCACTATAGCTGCAAGTGCACAATATTTCCCCTCCTCAGTATACAAGGATCCATAAGCTTGAGGAATGTCACTTATTTTTTGTTTAAAAATTGTGCTAAGTTTTGCTTGTAGTTGTTGTTCTTGTTTTTTCTGCTCTTGTTTTTGCAGCATCATATACACTTTTCCACTGCGCTATAATAAATGATATTAAATAAAAACATGGCATTACTATATTGTTGCAACATATTTGTTTGATTATTTAAAAAGCCGCAAGAAAAATAGAGGTAAGTAAAAAATAAATAAATAAAGAAAATCGACTAATAATAATCACTCTAGTCTATAGAAATGATTTATGTTTTTACCTCGTTATCAGATATGAATTATTATTCTTGATATATGCATAGTTTATGACGACATACTCAAACAAAAAAAGATAAGAAAATTAAGTCTAAATAAAACTAGAGAATAATATATGTAATAAAAACTTATAAAAATAAAATAAATGAGAATATACAGAACTAAAAGAGGTAACATAAGCAAATTACTGATATCTAAAACAATACTGCTATTGTTGTCAGCAAATATCATTGTTATGACCCCTATACAATCCATAAATACAGCTAATGCACAAGAGCAGACAAGATTTGTCCCACTATTTTTGGCACCTATAGCTGCATCTGGAGACAATGTATATGTAACATGGTGGGACAACAAGACTGGTACTAGGGAGGTATATTTCAGAGCAAGTACAGATAATGGAGAGACATTTGGTAATACCATTATGTTAAATAGTACTAGCAATAGTTTAGCATCTCAGCAATAAAAATCCAACAAATTAATCATTTACTATAACTTTATTTTATCCATGATCTATTTAATTAGATCTTGTTTGATAATTTCTGATAAAATATATATATATATGGTTATTTGTTTATATAAATATAAATGTCTTCCTTAATATGCCTTTAAAAAGTAAGATATGCTTATGGAATTATATAGATTTATCTGACATTCAATTAGCAATCTATCGTAGTACCAAAAAATTAAAGGAGAGAACTAGTATCCACCATTGTCATAATCTTTGTCGTTGTCATAATCCCAGCAATAGTAGTAGTAATTTTTGTATTTGAAATAGTAGTCATAGTCGCTATGCTCATTATTTTTTGCTGAATATTCATAGCATCTAAGATATTTTTCGTCGTAGTTTCCCCCGCTGGAAGCTAATACTGGAGTCGCAAAACCACCTGCTGTTACAACTGATGCTGCAGCTATTATGCCGAGAACCAAATAAATTGGTTTATTTATGTACATTAAAATTGGTATCGTTGTGAACTATATAAGCTTTATACTAAAAATTGTTTTACGAAATATACCCTACGCTGTATATATCTTTCCATAATATGCAATGAAGACTCTTTATATATCAAAGTAATTATATATAAATACGAAAGTACCTTTCAGCCATATCCGTCAGTGTTTCTATCTTATGTTCTTCAAGGTTCCAAGTCTCTCTACTTTACTTTTTATTAGGGTCTTTTTCATGAACTAATTTAGGTGGCTTTATTTTCTGAACCTTTAATTCTATGAATACAGCTCATATAGTAGATATCAAATACCAAGGATTGTGATTCCAACTCATCAAAAAAACAGCGATTATTCTCGTGTTTTATTGACTAAAAGTCACCATATCCTACAGCTGTAATTGTAACCATTGCCCATCAAAGCGCATCGCCTACATTCTTAATTCTTGTTCCTTCATCGACATGGGATGGTTCTGTAATATAGAGACATCAATTACTCCTAAAACTACTGCAGCCGCTGGGAACAGAAACAAATAAAGAAAATTTCTTTCTAAAATGCTTAAAAATAGTAAATGTATTTTCGTCGCTGGAGTTTGAAATTACTGCTACTACGACTTCTCCCTAGAATTTGTATTGTTGTTGCAATTTTTGATAACATGTGTGTGTAATACCTGTTATCCATCTTATCTTGCGTCAATTTGAAGCAATAGGCAGCTGTACTTGCACTTGTAATCAAGCTCCATCGTATATCCAATTCCATTTTGGTCATCATAATTAGAACTGATGACGCTAGTATACCAGCTGCGAATTCTTTAATAATTGCACAAAAAGTCTCTGGATCTTGGCTTGTGCAGATTAACCGAGGAGGACATGGATTGATGTATCAGTTTCGAGAACAATTCAGCAAGATAGTAAAAACCCCTTCTAGAAACTGCTTAGCAGCGATGCGAAAAGTCCTGCCGCACAATAATAGTCAATATATGTTGATACTATCATGTTTCTCTCTTAATATCAGCATCAATTAGCATGCCATAACTAATGTAAGAGTGATTTCATGACCGTTCTTCAAATGGCAAAATAACCAAAGAGTAGCATTTAATGTATTCTCATTCATAAGCAAATCAACATATAAAATATCTCTGTTCTTTCTATCACCTTCCGAAGCATATCCCTCAAAATCCATATTTACTTTGGATTTATTGTTGAATAGAATTCTTCCTTATCTTTATTTGACAGATCCTGAAGATGTGTCTTTATACCTTTATCGTTAATTAGTTACTATCAAATCAGCATATACAAATATTCATAGTTGTGAAAAGCTATATATGATGTTTGAATGGTTGCAAATTTCGACGAAAAAGAAAATCTTAAGAATAAATAGAGATAGAATAGAGTGATAGAGTATGAGCTTAGACGACAGTCATGACCCTAAATATAAGGAACCATTTACTAGTTCCTCAATCAGTAATTCATCTCATGGTAATGTTTTTCCATCTTTTCCTGCTTCCTCTAGAAATATATCAGACAAAGAAGAGATATCATTCTCTAGCAAGTCCGAAAACTATTGTGTATCGTTTGTTGATATAGTAAATTCTACAAATATTACAGCACAAATTTCTCATACAGAAAAAATTGGAAAATATTATTCAATATTTCTCAACACAATGGCAACTTTAGCAAGAAACTATGGAGCAAAGATAACCAAAAATGCTGGCGATAGTCTTATATACTATTTTCCAAAAACAGTAGATTCAACTAACAAGGCTGCTTTCATAGATGTTATAGAATGCGGTCTTACAATGATATCAGCAGGAACTGTTCTCAACACAAAAATGTATGAAGAAGGACTGCCTTTTATTGATTATAGAATTAGTGCTGACTATGGCAGAGTTGGGATTGTCAGTTCAGCCATTTCACAAAATGATGATTTATTTGGTCCTACTATGAACATATGTTCCAAAATAAACTCTAAAGCATTGCCAAACCAGATGGTCATCGGAGGCGATCTATATCAAATTATAAAGTCTTCTAATCATCGTCATGATTATCGTTTCAAGTCAGTGGGCGAATACCCTGTTGGCTTTAAACAAATGTATCCAGTATATTCTGTATTAATTAAGAATAGAACTCAAACCCTACCCTCGCATGATGAACAAATGACAAAATTAAAACCTGTCCAAATGCATTCTTCTCCTACTACATTAAAGATACCATCAGAGACAGACTCCAATTATAAAGGTCAGGAAAAACACGCTCCAAATATCATGCTCATAGATGACGACCCAGACATTCTTTTAACATACAAATCTATATTAATTGAGGAGAACTGCAATATAGAAACATTTACAGATGCCCAGGAGGCATTAAATCATTTTGCAGAAGCAAATCATTCTTACTATGATCTAGTATTATTGGATATCAGGATGCCCGGTATAAATGGCCTTCAACTATATTACAAACTAAAAGCAATCAACATGGCCGTAAAGATAATGTTTGTCTCTGCACTCGACGCAGCCGATGAATTGATAAGCATGTTACCGGGTGTTAAAGTCGACTATGACATTATCAGAAAACCAGTAAATCGCGAAAATTTTGTTAACAAAATCAAGTCAGTACTCTCCTAGGCTCTTTAATCTAGATGTTTGAGATATATCAATCAGGATAAATAAGATTGGGAGTTTCTGAGTTATGTATGAAAACAATGGCTTTTGGGTAAAGAGGTAGGAGGAAGCTCTTCAAATGGGAATGAAGCAAAATTACTTACCTTTATTAATATAAGGAAAACCAAAGTTTTTTGATTGATTATCATTAAAAAATAATACTTCTTTAACAGAATTATAGGTTTGAATATCATAGGTTAAAGATTTCATTTAAATATTCGTCTCCTTTACACTTCTTAAAATAGATTCATTGGTCATAGAAAAGAATATATTTATGCATTAATAACCCATAAAAAGAAATTTAGCCTGCTGATCACTATGATCACTACCAGCTATGTATATTATCAATCAAATAACATCTAAAATTCAAATATTATACTAAGGTTCAGTCAGTCTTTTACACTATTATAGCGGGTTTTTTCCCTATTAGATGTCTAATTAGAACGAAGAAATAAGTAGTGTACAACTTTGACTTTATACACATGAAACACTCTATCATAGTCTTTATACTTCTGATACACTTCATATAATAATCTCGGTATAGCATTTTATCTACAATTTCTCTAGTTCTTAATGCGTAGTAGACATATGCATATATTATCTGGAGACAATTCTTTTACTTTACCGAGGTTTTTATCAGAAAGATATCTCTGCTAGTTAATGCTCAAGATTGCCATAACTAATTTGTTGGTTCAAAGCAGTTCATAAAATTTTATTGCTAAAAGACTTTGCATCATCAGACGCCATTCTATCAAAAACCAATATTTTTTTTAAAGGAAATATAGTCATAACATGAATATACCGCTTATTTATATCATTTTTATTATATTGATAATTTAAGATAACTTTCTGCTATAGCCAAAGAGAAGATATAGCAAGAGAAACATTTCCATGCATGCATGCATTAGAATTAATAAATAAAAAAGACAAATTTCAAAACAGATATAATATTACGCATCCTTTAATTCCTTCTAGTATTTGCTTTGCTAATTTCCCATACATCGGATATTCATCTAGGATATTCACAATTCAATTTGCAGGAAAGAGAAGAAGACATCTATGAAGTTTTTGAGGAGGTAATTGACAAATCTATCTTAGAACATGCAGATATCGTCATATTAGCAGGCGATATTTTTCATACACCACGACCAAGCGGTTCTTCAATAATAAAGCTGGCAAATGAGCTCAAGAAACTAAAAGAAAAATCCATTCCTGTATTTTTTGTCTTAGGAGAGCACGATATTAATAGATTACAAGATATTCCTGTGCCATACGTTTTTCATAATCTCCGATTGGCAACTAGGCTGAAGGAGAATCAACCATTACAGCATAGAAACATAACTATCTTTGGTTTTGATAAGGAAAGAAAAAGCAATATTCAGAATCTTTTAGAACAATTCAAAATTACACAGGAGCTGGCAAAGCGACAAAAAAAAGATGCGGGAGTACCAAATAACAAAAATATACTTGTCCTTCATCAAGGTCTTACAGATTTTAACAAATTTGCTGGTGAACTCAACTCTGCTGACCTTCCAAAGGCATTCGACTACTATGCAATGGGTCATTACCACGATCATATCGAAAAGAAATTCGATTATCTTGATGGTTTAATATCGTATCCAGGTTCGCTAGATTTGACTCCAAGCGAAGGAATTAAGGAAGTTAACAAGGGATTTTGCCTTACAGATACTTCTGGACAAGAAGTAAGAACTAATTGGATAAGGTTGGAGAAAAGGAGGCCACAATTTTCAATAAAAATAAATTATAAATCACTTGAAGAGGATTTGGAGGATATTATAAAGAAAACAAAAAATTATGAAAAGAAGCCTATAATATCACTAAAAATAGCAGGAAAAGACATTGATTCAAAAACCATAGCATCGCAATTAGTAAAACTAAATTATTTCTGTTTATATTATATGTGGCAATTATTAGAAGAATACACAACTACACCTCTAACTTATGATGAGAAACCTTTTGATATCGACAATGAATTACAAAAGCTAGCAACAGAGGCGTTAAAGTCAGAATATCTAGCTTCACTTGCTATAAAGGAAATATTGCCTTTGGCAGGTCGAGGAGATTCGAAAGCGACATTAGATCTGCTTTGGAAAATATACAATGACATAAAAGTACATGGAGGAGAATTAAAAGTATAATATGATAAAGGAAATTAAGCTACATAATTTTATATCGCATCGGGATACCTCTTTGTCATTAGAGAAGGGAATCACGATTTTTGTAGGACATAATGGCTCAGGTAAATCGAGTATAATAGATGCAATAACTTTCGCTTTGTTCGGAGAGCATACAAGGAAATCCAATAAGAATCTTATACTCAGAAGCGCTTCCTCATCCTATGTTCGTCTAATCTTTTATGTTAATTCAAGAGGATATAGTGCCTACAGGCAGCTAGGATCTTTAGGGCAATCAATATCAGCAAAATTAGATCTTATATCAGACTCAAACAATATTATAAATAAACCCATTGTAGCCGGAGAAAGAAAACAATTTGGAGAGTCTATGAGTGCAGAAGTTGCAAAGACTCTTGGAATAGACTATAAGAAATTGAAATTAGCAACTATTATCCAGCAAGGAGAACTCAACAGAATAATAGAGTTTCACCCTAAAGATTTCAAAGAGCTCCTTAATGGAATGATTGGTATCGATAGATTGGATCTTGCTTATCAAACTATGCATGAGATAATTGATGGCTTCAGGGAAAGATTACGTACTCATAATAATGGATTTGATGATAAACAAATTGAATCAATACGCAATACAATACAACTCAATATTTCTGAACTCTTTGATGCAGAAAACATTCTAAAGCAATTAGAAAGTGAAAGAAATATAACAAAAGCGAATTTGCGTTCACTTGAAAAAGAAATAGAACAAATTGAACCATTGATACTAAAGGCAAGAGAACTTCAAACAATGGAGAACTCTCTTATTAAATATCTGAATGAAAAAAAAGATTGCCTTTCAGAGGATATTATAAAACTTGACCGCATAGTAAAAGAGGCTCAAAACTCGATACAAATAGTTTCAGAAAAGGAAGAAATCAAAATTAACCTTCAGATGGTAAGATCTGAGGTTGAGGATGCAGAGATCAGAATTATAAACAATGAAGGAGAATTTGGAAGGCTCAAGGGATTATTAGAATTTGCAAGAAAAATAGAAATTAAGGATGGAAAATGTCCTGTCTGTAATTCAGCAGTTCAAACGGTTAACGAGATTTTGGATACAGATTATATTAAAAATGAAATAAAAAAGAAAACTGATGAACGAGCAAAACTATTAACAGAGAGAATTAATTCAAAAAAAGAAGAATCTATTTTAGAAGAAAAAGAAAAGCGAATTGCAGCAGCTGAAAAGTTTCTTGCTTCAAATAATATTTGCAACCTTCAAGATATAATAAAGTTGGAGAAGGAACTTTTTCAAAAAAAGAATGATTTGTCAAAACTTCCCAAGACTATTGTAGGAGTAAATGAAGATGCTACGATATTCATGATTGACCACTTTTCAAAATCCTTGGTAGAGAATATTATAACACTTAAGTATCAATTAAAGGACTTAAGAATACAAGATTATTTAGATGCAAAGCTCAATCATACCCGCCTTTCTGAAGCTTTGCTTGAAATTAATATGAAAATAGGGTCATCCCAAAAATCTATTCAACAAGCAACAAAAGTTATTGATGACTCTAACAAAATCTTAACAGAACTCGACTATGCCGCAAAATACATTACTATATTGGATAAAATTAGATCAACTGTGTTTAATCGTGATGGGTTGGTAGGATTAAGTCTTCGTTCATGGGCATTAAAAACGATCTCATATAAGGCTTCAGAATATGCGACCATGTTTAACATAGGAATTTCAAGAATAGAGTTAGCAGAGAAAGTCAAAGATGTAGACATTATCTGTTATGGAAGGCATGGAGAAATTGACATGAATTCTCTAAGTGGAGGTGAAAAAGTTGCAGTAGCGCTTGCATTAAGATTTGCAATCTCATATATGATAGGTTCGAGCAAACTCGATTTCATAATTTTAGATGAACCAACGGCTCATCTCGACGCAGAAAGACGAAAATCTATGGTAAAAATTATTTCGCAAGCCTTCAAGGATGGAGAAGGTCCTCTTTCTCAAATTATCATAATCACTCATGATGCAGAGATCTTCGAGGATTCTGAGGTTGATAGAATTTATCGATTCACAATGAGTGTCAATGGTTCGCTTGTCTCTACAGAGTAGCTATTTAATCAAAAAAGAGAGAGTAAATTCTTCCTTCCTGTTAACAAATGTCAGTACAATCCATTAACAGTTATAAATGATATTAATGATTAATTTTATATACCGTCTATTCCTTTATCCGCCCGTCATTCTAGTGAATTTATTGTTTCTTTTTATGGTAGAGACATAATCGAGATTTGCAAGTGCAATAATTGCTGATTCTCTCACCTCTTCACTTTCATCTTTCAATGCCTCATTGAGCGTTTCTCTTGCATCTTCGGATCCAATCACACCTAATGCAATTGCTGCTTCATGTCTAACAAAATAACTTGGATCTGATTTAACAGCATTGGAAAGAGCGGCCGTGGCAGCCGTATACCCGAGCTGGCCAAGAGAAAAAGCTGCTTCATGTCTTACCAATGCATTCTTGTCATTCTCAAGAACTCTACTAATAGAGTCTACTGCATCCACACCTGAAATATCTGCTAATATGCATATAATACGAGTTCTAATAACACTATCTTCATGTTTCAACAAATCCTTGAAATATTGTTCGTTTTGATTATCGTATTGTGTTTCCATTTCTGTTAACAATCTCATCCTGACATCAGATTTTACATATCTTTGATCAATCATATTGATGACTGATCGGACGATCTCATATCATAAATATTTGTTTATTTTGAGGACGATAAACTTATTTATAAAAAATATATATTATAGACAGTATAGTTTAGACTAAGACATAGTTATAGTGATACTTTTGCACTGGTTTATTTAATCCCAAGAATACATTCAGAAGAAAAATTTTAATATCATAAAAATTGTAGTCTGGTCATATATAGATAAAAGAATAAAAATAAGACATTAATAAATGAGTTCGATATGAAAGAAAGAAGTATTAATCCAGTGTATTTATGTGTCTATATCCCAATTTTTATCTTTTAGAATTAGCACAGATTTATATTTGCTAATGCATTATTAAGTTCTCCTCATTTTAGCTACTAAACTCATCACATTATTATAAAGCTTACAAATTACATTTGACAATATGCGTTTAAGATACTGGCGATTAGGTATCACTGACGTTTTAGAGGCAAAATACCCTGTTGAAAAGGCTAATCACTGGGAAATCAAATGTATGCAGGGAGAATATCAGCACTTTGGCGTTTTCTGGTATAAATTCGGTACACCGTATGATAAAGAACCTGTTCATGGTATTTGCTTTTATTATAATGAGATCCCACAAAAAACTGTTGAAGAGCTTATAGAATTACTACATTCAAAATTCGGCGGAAAGATTCTGTATAGACAAACAAGAGTTTTCTTGCAAGGTTCAAAGGAGTTTGCTGATCCAAAATCTGTAGCAACACTTGCAAATGAATTAAGTTTAAAATTCAATTCACCAGTTGAACTCACTATAGAGTTTGAAAAAGTAACAAAGGAAGAACAGGAAAATAATACTTATAATTTGCCTTCAGGCAAGATACTACCTATAATCGGACAAGACTAGGTTGATAAAAGATAGAAGATAAAAGATAAAACGTTTATCACCTTCATTGACTAGGAATAATACTTCAAGTTGATTGATGGGTTATTCTTTTTTTATTTTAAGAATTATCGTTTGGCTATAGAGTAGCAGTGTTTTCTGGATAAGTGTCTAGCATTGATTTCAATTTTGTAATCAAATTTGAAACGCTAACAGGCTTGCTAATAAAATCAATTACATGAACAGATGGTATCACCTTTCGGAATTCATCTTTATTTATTTCGAAGGCTGTTATAAATGCAATTTTTGTCGAGGATCTCTTCTCTTTTATTCTACGATATAATTCGAATCCGCTCATTTTAGGCATTCTAATATCAGTGAGGATAATATCATAGTAATATTCAGAATGACTTTCAAAAGCTTGCAAAGCTGATTCACCACTAGAGAAAGTATCTACCTTGAAAATATTATCCGATTCCAAACCTCTTTTTATTATAGATAGTATGTCCTTCTCATCGTCGACAACCATAATTCTAGGAATCAAATTTCGCCGCTGACCCTTGCTCACAAAAGTATAAAAGATCCTAACTTACGTAAAAACGTTGCCTATATATTTATAGAAAATTGTTCTCCGTTAATGTAATTTATATTTATTCTGACTTACTTATATAAAGTAGAGGCAACGAAATTATTGTCATCTATTACTTTTATAGAAAATTACATATAAATCATAATTTAAATTTAACCATATCTATTGAAAATTATTAGATTAATGGGTTACAGATATAATAACAATATAAAGAATGGTTGTTTTTGTATTATCCATTTACCAGTTAGTTTAGTATCTAGTTATATTATTAGTGATACAACTAGTTTAAATTTCCCTACTATATAGATAATGCAAAATTGATATATGCGATGTGTTTTGAAAAAAATGTGTCTGCTTCGGGTCAGAAACAATGGATAAATCTCCTTGTTGATGAAAGAATCTCCGCTTTTAATGAGTGGAGGATGAAAAATCTCATTATTAGGCCAGATATCAGCGGAAAGGATTTGTCTAACAAAGATCTTTCTGGAGCCTATCTCAATGGCGTTTCCTGTATTGGAACAAATTTCTCTCACTGCAATTTATCTAAGGTTAATTTTGTCCAAGCGGATCTTAGAGAGGCTAATCTTGAGGAATCGAATCTTACAGATGCATTGCTAATGTATGCAGAAATGAAAGATTGTAATCTTAGAAAGGCTAACTTGATTAGAACAAATTTAATGTGGGCCAATTTGCAAAACTCTGATCTATCAGGCTGCAAAATGTCAAAGACAGTATTAGTCGAAGCCGACATGAAGAACGCGAAAATTATTGATATTGACAGAAATGGAGCTTATCTAAAATATGCTAAATTTCAAGATACTGCAACTAGTTGATACCTCTAATAGAATAATCACAGCAATTATTGCAGCTTGCACTTGAAAAAGTAACATTAACTTATCAAAGACTGAAAAACAGCCAGTACTAAGACATAAATTACTAACTGTTTTTTCATCGATAATAATAAATAGCTTTAACGTAGCATTCGCTGGTAAATTTAATAATAATATGACTTGTCTAGGATGGCTAGCAAAACAAGAGGAACTAGTTGGCAACCACGATATAACCAGTAAGATCTCATTACATTTACTTGGAATATGGGCATTAAATAATGTACTGCCCTTGCAAATAACGACTGTGGTTCGTAATTAGTATTGACATTGTGGTCTGAATTAGGAGCAATATAATACCAGTCTCATGGAAGAATCCGTCTGTTACTATTGTTAACTTCCATGATTCTGTGTTACATTAAAATTGGAACTTTTGACACTGAAAAATACTCTCTTTTCCTGATCTGGTATAGAGGATCTCATATAGTAGCTTCTTGATGCGACAGCTCCAAGGAGAAAATAAGTCTGTTAAAGATTTCATGATCCAGAGCTTCGATTCCTGCTGGACCTATGAGGAATAACTGGAATACGAACTTGATTAGCGCCACAATAACGATTATAGCTATAATGATAAGTATTATGTAAAGTAATGTACCAAGCATATTAGAATTTTATGTTGAAGAGATTTATGCATTTGAAGAGAGTATTAGATAATCATGTTCTACTGCTGATATATACCTTGTTTATGATCCTGATCACCACTCCTCCTAGTAATCTACTAGCTAGTATTCCCATTTTTAAAACTCTGAATAGAATGGTTAAAGGATTTTGTTATATTGGCGAATATCTGCTGATTATACTTTATGAAGAAATTAAATTAAAGGTGAGTGTATAAACGGCTATTATATTATTAGGTAGTTGGCTGTTATGGATCTAACTATTATATAGCTTTATAGTTTAGAGAAGTATATACATACTGTAATATGAGTAATACAAATGCTTCAGAAGATAATGTAGAATCGCGTTCAGCATGTGGAAATAACGCCTATAAAGAGTATAGAAAGAAAGAAAAGTCGAAAGATGCTGCTAATACTTCAGCCCGAAATCAAGTTAATGCTATAAACGGTAGAGAGCTAGAAGAAGGACAGACCTTCCAATATTAGATAATTGGCATATCGATAACAACAATCTTTGTTTATAGCGGCATCATTACTTTTAGCTCCAATATACTTTAAACATAGAGCCATTCTACTGTTCTACTGACAATACTACTTTGTAATCGCTGTAAGATCTTCCAATTTCAGATGCGTTTGCTTTTATGTTCTTGTTATGATATATCATAGACAATATCAACATGTAATCTCCATCCAGTAGAACTGTTACTATATCTCCTAGCAAGATAAATGTCACCCACAATAGGTAGAACTGGTCAAAAGTGGCGGTTTATTTAAGATATAGAAACACTTTAAATCATAACAACTTTGAAATTAATTTTAGACAGAAAAAATTGCCATCATCATCTTTTCCTATATGGGTATAACATATACTTGGCAATCAGCATATAATATAAAGCAATTTCTACTCTGTACACAATGTATTTGTAGGATTAATAACTGCTAATATAGATCACCAGAAATTGTCATCTCAGCAAATAACTAGACTCAAAATAGTACTTTTACTTATCTCATCATATATTGCTGTAGAAGTCATTGGTGGTTTATTGACAGGCAGTTTAGCTTTGATTGCTGACGCTGGGCATATGCTTACTGATGCTGGAGGTCTGGCTTTGGCTCTCTTTGCCATAAATTTTTCTACCAAGCCCGCAACTCCACAACGAACTTATGGCTTTTATAGAATAGAAATACTTGCAGCATTGGTAAATGGTGCTGTATTAATCTTGGTCTCTATATATATTATATACGATGCATATGGACGTATTATTGAGCCTCCAGAGATTCAAAGTATCCCAATGATATCAGTAGCTGCTATTGGCTTGGCAGTAAATTTGGTTGGAATGAAACTCCTTAAAGTCCATGCTAAGGATAATCTGAATGTCGAAGGGGCATATTTGGAAGTTCTTAAAGATACTTTAGGTTCTGTTAGCGTTATTTTGGTTGGTGTGATAATATTTACTACTAAATTTTATCTAGCAGACCCAATTATCAGTGTTGGCTTAGCATTATATATACTTCCCAGGACATGGTCACTGATGAAAAAGTCGATCAACATATTAATGGAGGGAGTTCCTATGAACATCTCATATGAAGAAGTAAAGAAAGCCATACTGCAGATAAAAGGTGTAACAGGCGTATTCGACATCCATATATGGACTATAACATCTGGCATGGATGCTATCACAGCACATGTAGTAGTAAGTGATCCTAGCAAATCACAAACAATTCTAAAGGAATTATCCTCTATCCTAGAAAAGAGATTTAAAATTACACATACGACAATTCAAATAGAAACCTATCATACTTAATGCAGACCTGGAACAGAAGGATGATAAACTTATAATACTTTACAAACTTCTATTTACTATGGGACGGTCATAGATATGGACTGACGAATTTTATTTTGTTTTGTGTGCCTACAATACCTTCCATAACTATACTCTAAATATTGTATAGTTATTGGGATTTATGGTAATATTGAAACAGTTAAATTCAGTCGATACCATTGATCCAATTTCCCAAGTAAAATATAGAAATAATAAAAACAAATACAAGTAGTGTATATATATACATATATATACACACATACTCTATGAATAGAAACATCATTATTATCATAAATACTATCTATTAGCTATATTGACTAGGTTGACGAAATCAAAATAATGTATGTTATTGATGAATTACCTGGTTATCAAAATTGAGTCTTCACGATTATTTATATTCCCAATTATGGAATAAATCATGCTAATCAATTGGATAGTATTCTTCAAGTAAATAATGTTAAAAAGTATTTTCCTGCAAATGTAGGTATTCGTAGGATTTTCCATTCGACAGGCAGACATTATATCAAAGCAGTAGATGATGTAAGTCTCACAATTGAAAAAGGAAAAGTGTTTGTTCTTGCCGGCGGATCTGGATCTGGAAAGACTACTTTGGCAAGATTAATTTTACGCGCAATTGATCCAGATAGTGGATCGATTGTGTTTGATGGTGAAGATATTACGAGAAAGACTGGAAAAAAACTAAAGAAGTTCCGCGTAAATACACAGATGATACATCAAGACCCTTATACCTCGATTAATCCTCGTATGAAAATAATGGATGTCATAATGGAGCCATTAAATATCTACAATAAACAAGATTCTAAACAACAGCGCATTGAAAAAGTATTAAAATCATTAGAGGATGTACGTTTGGAGCCTGCGATAGATATCGCTGAGAAATTTCCACATATGCTTTCAGGAGGTCAACGGCAAAGAGTGTCCCTAGCAAGAGCACTTGTTCTGAAGCCAAAATTAATTGTAGCTGATGAACCTGTCTCTATGCTAGATGTTTCCATCAGAGCTGAAATACTCGAGATTGTGAAAACTTTAAAAGATAAATTCCAAATTTCCTATCTCTACATTACTCATGATCTGTCTACTGCGAGATACATAGGAGATAATATTGCAATTATGTTTAATGGTAAAATAGTTGAGACAGGCCCTATAGATCGGGTTTTGTTAAATCCACTTCATCCGTATACGCAGGCGTTAATTGATGCAGTTTCTGAACCTAATTCTAATAATAATTTGCAAAATAAAACAAATTCGTATTAAAGTGTCAGAGATACAGTTCTATCTATCTGAAAGTGGATGTAAATTTTTCTATCAATGTCCATATTCAAGGGGTAAGTGTAAAAACGAACCGAAGATGTCAGAAGAAGAAAGATCTTTTATGTATCTTTTTTATTTATCCTCTATGGATCTGATCTCTGCAAGTGACATTTGATTTGGATATCTGTATTTTACAACTTGTGAAACACCATTTTTAGAATACACACCATAGATTAGATCTACTTTGGTTATTGTAGAATCTTTCAGCGTAACCATTACAATTTGGTTATCCTTTGAGCGCTCAAGCAGAACTTGAGATAACCTTTCAGTATTTTGGGCATCAAGGTGTGCATCTACCTCATCCATCAAATAGAAGGGAGACGGTTTGAGAGACTGAATTGCTAATAAGAAAATTGTCGCGGCCATGGTTTTTTCCCCACCCGACAATGCTGTTGACTCACGACCTTGTTTTCCAGGAAATTGTACCATTAGCATTATGCCGCTTGAAAATACATCTTCGACATTCTCTATCTCCAACCATGCTACTCCACCTGTTACTTCTGAGAAAGTCTTTCTTATGTCATTATCAACTTTATTAAATGCATCCATGAAGACATTTTCCTTTTCTTTGACAATTTCCTCTATGAAAAGGACAATTGAATTGCGTTCCGTTTCCAGATGGTTTTTTCTATTAGACATGCTTCGATAACCTTCAATGACCTGGACATAGCTTTCATCTGCACGTAAATTAATTCTAGCTTTTATTGCTTCATATTCACGTGTGAGTTCTTTTATAACTGTATCAACATCAAATGTTTTCAGCAAACTCTTGTATCCAAACCAATGCAGATCATTAGTCAAGCGTGACTCTTGCGCAGTTTGATCTAGAATGTCCTTTCGAAGTAATGCGTTATCCTTTTCTATGGTGTTATACTCTTTGTTGAGTTTTCTTTCATTTTCATTCATCAGTTTCAATTTTTTTTCGTATTCTTGTACTATACTATACGAGCTGCCCGAAGAATCTATTATCTGCTGTTCATGGTCTCTGAGAGAAGTAAGCTCTGATTCAATTGATTTTAATTTTATTTCTAATTCTTTTGCCTGAGTACGTCTGTGGCTGAGTTCTGATATTAATTGGTTCTTCTCATCTTCGATTCCCTTCATTCGTTCTAAACTTATTTCTATTTTGCTATTCATACTCGCTGATGATGTCATTGTTTGACGCAAATCAAAATCTAGTTCTTCTATTGATTTGAGAATTAGATTTCTTCTTAAATTTATTTTATCTAATTCATTTCTAATGGTGGAGTCATCTATAGCACCTATTCTTTCTAAAACCTTCTTCATAGAAGGTGTTAAAATGGACAGGCGCCGTACAACTCTGTCCATATCAATTATTAGAGCATTTCTCTCTGACTGGGATAGTGCATTATCAGAGACAAGTTGTTGTTGTTTTTTTTCTACTTGCTCCATCATAATAGTTTGAGATGAAATTTGGTGATTCAAATTGCTAATTCTTGCTTCAATTTTTATTTTCTCAGACTCTGAAGAATTAATTTTTAAGATGAGATCTTCTAGATCATTTTTCTTTGTCTCAATTGTAGTTCTTAATGTCTCGAGAGATCCTCTTAGAATATCAACAGTAGCGCTAAGAAGGATTGCCTTTGTCAGATCTGAAATTTTAGATCCGAAATCCAGTGACATACATGCACCTTTAGGTTCAAAAAGCTCGCCATCAACCGATACTGCCCGGTATCCTTGTTTTGATAGAACATATGCCGCTGTTGGACCTTTAACAACAAAAGTGTTGCCAAATATAAAATTGCTTAATTCTTTAAAATCAGAATATACAAAATCGGCTAAATTACCGATAATGCTGACATCTTCATAAGGAATTTTATAGTATTTGACACATTTTATTATATCTAAAGGAATAATCTTAAGACGAGGCAATTTTTTTGTTTTTGCATATTCTGCAATTGAAATCATTGATTTTACATTGTCGACTACAAATGCCTTCATCCATTCTGAGCCGGCCGCAAAAATTGACTTTTCATATTTTTTGTCCCAAGTCATCATATGATGAACCAAACCTTTGATTCCAAATTTTTCGGAACCTTTCATTAATTCTGCAATAGCAAAGTCTTCATTCCTAGCGTTCTTTGCAATAATAGACTTCGCTTCATATTTTGTCGTGACATTGTCTGCTCTACTTAAAAGAATAGATGAGCTTTTGAGCTCTTTTTCAAAGGCACTTTTTAAAGTTTTTAAATTTTGAAGTGTTCTAACTTCAGCTTCTAACTTTGTATCTTGTAATTTCAATGTTTCATGAAGATCTACCAATAATGTTGTGCCATTATCTACTTCATTTTTTAAAGAAATAGCATATGATTTATTAGCTTTTAATTTCTCCTCATTAGCTTTAACTTTTTCTTCAAGCCTTGCGAACGAAACGTCAAGATCATTTTTGATTCGTAAAAGCATATTATATCGATATTCTAATTTATCCCTTACTCTAGCGTAAATTGCAATTCTTCTAGTCAGTTTCTCTAATTCATTATCGATATCTCCTAACTCTGTTTTTAAAGTGATAATCTTGGATGATTTGTAATTCATAATAGTCTTATTCTGATCAGCCTCATGGCGAAAATCATCTAATTGTCTCTTCATATTTTGTTTTTCCAAATCTATTGAAGGAATTCGCTTTTCAATGTGAAGGCAACGCTGTTCAGACTCCTTTATCATTGCTTTCATTCTTTCAGATTCATATACTATGTTTGCTATTCTACTGCCAATTTGTGCTTTGGACCTATTTGCAATATCTATCTCTTGGATAAATTTCATCTTTTCTGAATCAATTTTCTGAATTTGTAATTGAATTTCTTCTATCTGTTTCAACAATTCCGTAACTTTTAAACTATTAGATTCAAGAAGTCTATTTTGCAATTCCAACTTATTTCTAAGTGAGATTATTGTATTCGAAAGTTGAATCGCTTTGAATCTTTTAAGTTCGGTTTCTAACTGTTCATATCTTAATTGGTCATTTCTCTCTATCTCTAATTCATCAATTCGCATGCGAATTTCTCCCATTCTTGCAAGTGCAACTTCAAGTCGTCTGTCAGACTCCTCCAACTGCTTTAGTGCCTCTGTCTTCTTCTCGTCAAAATATGAGAGTCCAACAATATCCTCAATAATCTCTCTACGCTCCTCCACATTTAATTCAGATATACGGGTTATCATTCCCTGCTGAACGATATTGATCTTGTTTGGTGCAGCCGTTACTACTTCTAGCAATTCCACAATGGTGGTTTTAGATACCTTTTTGCCGTTAAGCTGGTATTGACTGTCTCCTGTTTGGCCTTCCATTTCTCTTGTTAAGCTTACTAAATCAGAATCGATAGGAATGCCTCTATCTGTGTTGTCAAAGGTTAAACTTACTCTAATAAGTCGATGAGAGCCGTTTTGACTATCATGAAATAACGATTGAAGTTTATCTACACGTAATGCTTTAGGGCTATTTTCACCTATAGCGAACATTATAGCATCTAAAATATTGCTTTTCCCCGAGCCATTAGGTCCGGTGACGGCTACAAGTCCTTTTTCAAAACTGATTACTGTATTCCTAAAACCAAATGACTTGAAGCCATAAATTTCGAGTTTTTTAATATAAACCAATGAACGATTGCTAATGAGAGTTAACTGGGACTATTATATGTTTTAGAGTATTATCGATCTCCTTTTTGTAAATATTTTTAACCTATCTATCTCTCTCTTTTTCCTTCAACAAACTCTATGAAATTTGCTTTAGCCTGGGAATATGTCATCTGTACAGGAGGATGTTTAAAGCAATATGCAGAAATGCTCTCAAGTGGGCCAGAAATTTCCCTGTCAAGAGCCAATTTTGCTCCTCTTATTGCATCAATCATTACTCCTGCGCTATTATATGCATCTACTACACGTAGTTTAAGATCTAGTTCTACTGGAATATTACCAAAATATCTACCTTTCATTGAAATGTAGCATATTTTGTCATTTTCTAGAAATCTAACAAAATCTGACGGTCCAATACGCATAGGAATTGGATACGGTATCATTGCTTCTACTGCACTTGTCTTACTTATTCTTTTGTCTTCAAGTCTTTCTTCATCAAGCATATTGTAAAAATCCATGTCACCGCCTATGTTAAGCTGATAAGTTTCATCTATCTTTACTCCTCTGTCAACGAACAATTTTACTAATGTCTTGTGTAATACAGTAGCACCCAACTGACTCATTACATCATCACCTGCACAAGGAAGATTCCTATTTTGGAATGATTGTTGCCATTTTGGCATAGAGGCGATAAAAACAGGTATGGCATTAATAAAACAGACTCCCGCATCAAGACATCTTTCAGCATAAAATTGGCTTGCGTGTCGACTTCCAACAGGAAGATAATTTAAAAGAACCTCTGCCTGAGCATCTTTTAGAACCTTTGCAACGTCGGTAGGTGGTTCGTTGGAGATTTTGACCTTTTCATTATAATGCCTACCTATTCCATCTAACACCTCGGCCCTTTCAACCTTCACATCCATTTTATTTACATCATAGATCTTGACTGTGTTATTTGGTTTCTCAAAAATCGCTTCTGAAAGGTCTTTGCCTACCTTGGTATCCACTACATCAAAAGCTGCAACAAATTCAATATCGCCAGGTTCAAATCCTCCTAAATTATAGGCAGTAAGACCTATTGATTCTTTGTTTTTATTGTAATAACTAACACCTTGAATAAGAGCAGATGCACAATTTCCAACGCCTGCAATAGCAATGCGAATTTTCTTAGACATAAAAAAGATACATCTTTACACGGTATTTAATGTATATATTGAAAAAGGAAGATAATATGTATATATTAATCTAAATAAAAATTTCATATTTATCAGGCCAGTTGCCGTTACCTTTACATATTTCGATGTGCATTTAATAATGATAGATAATTATATCCGTAGTTAACTGAATAATATAACCGAAATGTAAATAAATCCTTTCTTAATTCTTGAATCTATAAACTTATCGTAACCAGACTACTTACCATCTATAGCCAGGGTCATCTTCTAATACTTTTTCAAATATAGAAAGATAATTAGTTGTCATTATTTTGTCTGTAAACATTTCTTCCACTCTCTTTCTACAAGATTCAGGAGTACATTGATTTAAGTTATAAATATATTTCTTTAATTCTTCGATGGTTTCACCCAAGAAACCATTAACTCCATTTACGACTATATCATTTAATCCTCCGTTATTAAGAGCAAGTATAGGTTTGCCATAAGCATTTGCTTCTACTGCATATAATCCAAATGCTTCAAGCCATGTGGGCTCCGGACATCCAACAATAGCTTTACAATTTCTTAATATCTCTTTTTTGGTATTGTTGTCAACAAGACCATAATATTCCGCATATCCTTTGCTATTGCCACATTTCTCTTTTATCTTTTTTACATACAGAGAATCTACACCATGGATATCATCTCCTACAATCTTTATTCTGTTTTCTGTTTCTATTGCTATATCTATAGCATTATGTATCCCCTTTTCATGTAAAATTCTATTTAGTGAAAGGAGATATTCTTTGTCTTTATTATTATAATTCTTATTTTTATTTCTTTCAGTTTTTCCTACTTCTCCTTTCGCCTTTGGTGGTAATGGTATCCCGTTATGGACACATCTTACTTCTATTCCAAGAGCACTAGATAAGTAGCGAGCATGGGGTCTAGATATCCCAATGAACCTAGGAGATGAAACAGAAACATTCGGTGATGGATAATCCTTTGATCCAGTAATACCATGATGAGTATGAACAATTTTCATTTTTGGATAATTCTTTGCTGAAAGATATGAATAACAAAGCCATGTGTTATCCCAAACAATACCTTGTCCTTCTCCATATTCCCTTTCTAATAGGTCTTTGTATGAGAGATAATAGTCTTTTTCAGCAAAAACATCCCAGACAGGCTCAATTGTTTCTAATACAGTTAAAGTTGATGGCGATAATACTTGTTTTTTCTTCCCCTTTGCATATGTTGTTTTTGTTTTTATTGTTTTAGAATTACATTTTCCAGCCATAGGAGACCCTTTAGTTGTTATTAGGGTTATATCATGACCTTTTTCCACTGCTCGTCTAGTAAACCACCATGTTATAGCCTCCAATCCGCCATTCGATCTTCAGGATCCTTATCCTTGAAATTAATCGGGCGGCGGAGATGGTATTTTAGGGTTGCTAATAACTACTATTTTCATTTGGATTCAATAACCTTCATTGCTTCTTTGTATATTTCTTTTTTAATCCATATCATATCAATGTTTACCATAAATGCTGATTCTGCAAGTTGAAAAATAAAATTATGTATTGACCATCAGATAGATAACCGTTAATTAAAGGATGGATACCTTATTATTAAATTGATATTTGGACAAAACATATTCCAACTCAACTTCTGTGTTGTTATCTATGTCATATCAGTGAGAATGATACAAATATACATGAGTTATAGTGGTGTATATTGAAAAACATTGATGACATTGTAGATGTTGAGAGTTTTTCACTCTCGTTGTCATACTATCATTTAATCCAGACGAAGAGATTTGGCAATTGTTGATGTATCGTTTGAAATAATTCACTGTATAAGATTATGCAAAAAATAACATCCTTTTTGTCATCAGTTTCCATCTTCCAGTTATTATTATTATCATCATCTGCCCCTACCCTGTCCACTCATATCTAAAACTTTCAGAGGATTTTAGTCTTATAAATTCAATTGGATAAAGATCAAAAATTATCAAACTTTATGAGTCTTAGGAACAATTGGCAAAGTATACTTGATAATCACACAGTTAATAGTTTCAATTATTATTATATTTATCATCAGAAATTTACTTTGTGAAAATTTTTATTATTTCTGAAGTCCTACTAGGTGACCTTCCTGTTCTAGTTTATCTGCGTGAGCGGAGATATATCTCCATACAATATCAGCTTTGTCAGACTGAAAATCCCAAGGGGTAACAAGTACAAGATCATTATCTCTAATCCACATTCTGCGTTTAATCTTTCCACGAATACGACATGTCCTTACCCTACCATCAGTACACTTGACAATGATGTTATCCCCTCCAACAAGTTTGATAACACGGCCAAGCATTTC
>DASQRW010000040.1:0-5069 GCA_035642715.1 Nitrososphaeraceae archaeon
TCAAAAAGAGAGATCGAACTCGCTAAGAAATGTGTTTTGTATTTAAGAAAATCCATAACACAATCAGTGACTCCACACAAATTGTTCTGAGGATACAAATGACATCAAATATGTAAATCCTGTCTGGATTCCTTATGCAGAGATACTAGGCAAGACATTACCAGCTGATAAAGGTACTGAGATGAGAGTTAACAGACGTCTTATGTTACTTTTAAAGATAATTGCTTTAGCCAAAGCAGATCAAAGATATCAAGTTATATTGGATAATCAAACTCTGACTATAGCTTCTGTTGAAGATTTAACTGAAGCATTATACATTATGCAGAATTCAAGTGGGTTACCTCCGTACAAGGTGATATTCTTCAATGAATATATCTATCCATTATATCAAAAGAAGTTAGAAGAAGAGAAATTAAGAGAAGAGCGGCAACAACAAGATGTAGCAATAATAGAATCAGAGAAAGAAGAGCAGATATCTCTGTTACCAACACAAAATTATAAAGATATAACTACTACTCTTTCTCCTGGTAATAGTGTTAGACTAACTGCAAATGAGATTTGTGATTATTATAAATTACAAAACTCAAAGTCACCAATTAATTCAGATAATCTACGTAAAACATATCTAAATGAATTAAATTATGCTGGTTACATTGAAGCTTTAGATGTAAGAGAAGGCAATACAAAGAAGGTCTATTACCCAATTGTAGAACCATCTGAAGAAGCTATCCATCTAAATCCAACCAAAGAAACTAAAGAATCTAACAACGTTCCTCAGTTTTATACATATCACAAAATAAATGTTCCAATAAATTACATTCCTGAGCCAGAAAATTGGTTAATATTACAAATAATGAGGCTTTGGAAGTGCGGAATTGATATAGGTAATGGCCAGTATACTGCAGATAATTATAATTCAGCTATTCAGTTTCTGGATATAAGTAAGAAAGGCGATAGAATAGAAAATAATAATAGTACAAGTACAAACAGTAGTAGAAATAGAAACAAAATCACAATGCGTCAGTTTGCAGAGAAATATGATGGTATAGCAACTGAGACATTAAGCAGGCACTTTTCAAAGCCAATATTTTCAAATTATCACAATAAAATCTTTGGTAATTTACAATATATTTGGACAAGACAGAATGTTAATGAAGAAAACTCGGGAACATCATTAGATTCCTTAGATTCTTCAGTTCGTGATGAGAGGTGAAGTAGAATGGGTCTTAATATTTGCAGTAACAATAAATTAGTAAGAAATTCAGCATCTGTTGACTTTGAATGGATACCTTACAAAGGAGTGTATAGTGATGAGAAAACTAGGTTAACTGCAGCAGCATTCTGTACCAATCAAGGAACTAGGATCATATTGCACATTTCACAGTTTGAAAAGTCATATCCTAACCCAGAAAGACAATTAATCCTTGCAATAATAAGATACTTGGATAAATTCGATCTTACATTTGGATGGTATACAACAGGAGTAGCCAAGTATGATGAAAATACAGGAGATTATTTAGATGGTAGAGATTCGGATTTCCTTATTTTGGATAAACGTTGCGAGTTTCACAATATTCCATCTCCTATAACTTATAGCAAAAGTGGATCAAGTACTTTTCTGTATGATAGATGTAGAAAACACATAGACCTATGCAAAGTCTATGGTAAAGAGATTATTCAAAAGGGTGTGTTCAATGATAAGTATAGAACTTTACAATTAGATGAAGTAAGCGGAGCACTATTAGATGTAGGGAAATTCAAAGATTCAGAAGGTGATGAGGTAAGTGGTGAGGCTGCTCACCTATTGCAGGTTGGTGAACAAATAAACTATGTTAAAAGAGATGCTGAGATTACAATGATGCTAGCATGCTATAATAACTGTATGGTTTTGAGAATTATGGAGTTTATTGCCTTTTACTCTGAAATGGATTATATCATAACCTGTCATACGGGGATAACAAAATGGTATGCTAATATCTATAATAAAATGATTGAGCGAGATGAATGCACACTACAATCTTCAGAACATAAAATCCCAAAACAGGAAATAGGTGGAGGTAATAGCATTGAACCTAAAAGAGGATTTTACAAAAGTGAGCCAATAGATGAATTAGATGTCAAAGGTATGTATCCTACGATTGCTATTGAGCATAACATATCATTTGAGACTGTAAACTGTAGATGCTGTCAGGATAATCCTAATGTCAGAATACCTGCTGAGGTTATGAATGAGATTAATCAAAGATTGCAAAAGAAAGGATTGCCAAACAGAATAGAACCTTATTGGATATGTCAGCAAAGAAATGGTGCATTTCCAACTAAGTTAAAGAAATTAATAAGGGAAAGAGAGCGTTACCAGCAATTAGTAAACCAAGAACTTGCAAAGCCTAAGGAGCAGCAACAGCATGAAATGATTAGCTATTATGAAGCAAGACAACTAGCATTAAAATTGTTAGCTAATGCTGGTTATGGTGCTTTTGCAAGAAAAGAATTTGCTTATTCTGACTATAGAGTGTCAGAGATTATAACAGGATATGGCAGGCTAATTCATAAGCAAATGGAGAAAATGGGTTTTGAGTGGTATGGCTTTCAAACTGTGTTTGGGTTTACAGATTCAATATTTATCAGACATGCTGCAGCCGGCAATACTATAACAACAGATTCTTCCAAAGAACACATTGCTCAATTTCTTGAAGATTGTCAAAATCAATTAAACGTAAAGATTGAGCATAAGAATAGATTTCTGTTTACAATTATCTTTGACAAGAAGAATCGTTATATAGCTTGGATCGGAAATTCTGCAGATAGACCAATCTTAAAGAATTTAGATGGTATGAGCAGAAAATATCCAACCTGGATTAAACAGCAAATAGAAAAGATTGCGACACATTTGATAACTAATTCAAACGATGATGTAATTCCAGTTATAAAACAAGCATTTGAGGATTTAGATTATGGCAGGTTCGAAGCTAAAGATATGCAATTTACAGAACAGTTAGATAAAAGTCCTAATCAGTATCCAAATGATAAAGACATTAGGGTTAAAGTGCTAGGTTTAGAGCTTTGTGCAACTAAAGGAGAGCTAATCTATTGGTATGAGTCTTTATCAAACAAGAGAGGTTATTCAACTAAAATTAAAGACCTTAGCATTAAGAAATATAAGCAGATACTTTGGGATAAAATGGAAGATATGCTAGAAATTGCTGAGTACAATGTTGCTAAAATCAAACAAGATTTACTTTATGAAAGTGAGAGTGGTATGATAATAACAAGTAATAGCAGAAAATAGATTTTCTCTACACATACTATATTTGACTATAAACAAAACTTTTCAATTGGTCAATGATATAGAGCCTCTTTGTATCTGTCATGGGTGCTGGATTTCTAATAGTGGAGCGTTTCCTTTATTGGTCATATAGATTATCCTGAATCGTTTCGCTGTTTCCTGGTGAATATGGACAGTTTTGTAGATTTAATGAACAAGCTTTAGCATATGTTATTACAACTGTGTAATTATATGTCAAAAATCGTTACGCGTGAAGACTTGCTCAATTCACAGGTGGAAGAATTCAACAAAGGAAATATAAGCTTCTTGATGACGCTATATGAAAATGATGCATGTTTTGCCTCTAAGCCAGGACAAGTTGTTAAGGATCTAGAAAATATACGTCAAAGTCTACAAAGTTTCATTGACATGAGAGGCAAGTTAGAGGCCAGAGTAAAGAGAGTACTTCAGGCAAGCAACCTTGCACTTCTAATTACAGAATGGTCGATCAATGGAACTGAACCTGATGGTAAACCAATTAATCTTACTGGCAGAGGTACTGTGGTTCTACGTCGACAGTCAGATGGCACTTGGCTCATGGTTATAGAAAATCCTTGGGGAACAGACTAATCAATATACATGTGGAATAATACATGATGTAATATGCCGACGAGAGAATCAGATAACATCATAAGTTGTTGGTAAAATGCCTGAAGATACAAATATTGTACGTATATCGCGTACTGTTAGCAAAGATCAGGTTGTCGATGCACTTATTCTAACTTTTACCCCATACACAGCCTCCTGAAATAATCATCTTATTCTATTGTCAATTCGATAAGTAGTTTGAGGCTGCTAGCGTTGCTGTTCCTACTATAGTGTATAGCTGGAAACAATAATTATGGACTAATTTATCTTGATTTTCAGTGGTCAGGGTAGCGCTGCTGCAGTTACGATTACAAGAGACTAATCAGGGTGAGCTAATAAAACATATTATCAAACTGCTAAAGAAACCTGGTGCGGTTGACTTAGATATTGTGTGCTTACCGGAACTATGGTATTCCCAACCTATCAATAATTTCGAAAAGGAATTCAAGCTGATTATTGACATGGCCAAGGAACAAAGCTTAATTATCATACCAGGAGCCTTTCTCGAAACAATTAATGGTAATCTGCATATTTCATCTCCTGTAATTGCAAGCGATGGAAGCATAAGGGGACGGCAGTTTAAGACACATCCGTTTGCAGATGAGAGGAATGCCATTAAAGCAGGTACTAAGCTTGAGATATTTGATTTTGGAAGATTCAAGTTCGGAATAGCCATATGTTATGATATTGTCTTTCCAGAAGTATCAAGAGCTCTTGCAAGAAAGGGTGCAGATATGATATTCTTTCCATCAAGGATAAGAAATGAAGGTATAAAACCTTGGCATATGTACCTGCAGGTAAGGGCTCTGGAAAATAGGATACCAGCAGCTGCACCAAATGTATGTAGCAACATATATGGAGGAAAGAGTATAGTCATTGGCTTTGATTATCATAAGGAAAGTGATGTTGCTATCCCAAAGTATGTAATTGCATCCTCAGCAAAACAACAGATACTTGTAATGGATGTTGACTTGAAACTTGCTAGAAAGATACGCAAGACAAGATTAGAAGATTTCAAGGGCGATCTTTATGGTTCCTTCTAGCAAGGTTTAAGGTTTCTGATGAATGATTAAAAACAGTCAGTAGACAAAATGGCTCTGTTCAGTTAACATTAAACCTATATCTGAAGATATTATACTTCTCTCTTATGCTCTTA
>DASQRW010000041.1:0-46094 GCA_035642715.1 Nitrososphaeraceae archaeon
TTAATTAGGCAAACTAATTCAAAGCTTTAGGCTGTCATTCACAATATCTTTCTAATCTATCATTAATATGATAGTAGTAGAATGATACAAGGCTTTTTCGTATTCCATACGATGCGGAACGTGTTAGGAAAGTATTCCATATGGTGTGGGAAAAGTGCGGAAAATGCGTGCAGAATTTCCGCGGAATGTATGGAAAAAGTATATGAAATTTTATAATAACATCACTACTTATTGCGTGGAAAAACGTGTGGTAAGACCCATTGATATGATTTAGTAGATGTCATAGAATAAAATTGGATTATATTACATAAGTGAAATAGTCGGTATCATTTCCCCCAGAGTATATTATCGTAACTCTCTTTGCTACAAAATTTTAACGGGTTCGGTGGTTCTCGCACCGGTAGCAGTTCTAAAAAGAGACTCAACATATCAAGAAATAGGGTGACTTTAAACTTTCCTTTATAATGAGGCCACTGGCACTGTTGCTGGTTCTTCTGTAACTGGCTAAATAAGAAAAATTTCAATCTGCTACTGTATAGGATATTATCATAAGCTTATCTTCAATTTTTTTAATTTCATTCTTTAAATTAATCCCACATTCTTCTTCCTCTTTGAACTTTTCTTTTATTGTTATGTGTTGGCATGACGGTTCTTAATATCAACTTTGCATCATGCACATCCATTGGATTAAGACATGATCTTTTAGTTTCTAGAATAAAGTTTTATGCTACATGCATATATAACATCAGCAGATAGTCAGGAGCCTGACAAACCCTAAACTATTGTTCGATCGTTGTATTACTACTGTTTTCAACTTCAAGAATAGATCTGTCTTAAAGTGTCGAAAAGGAATCACAATTATTATAAACGATACGATAACCCTAGGAAGCAAAGGATTGACACAAACCAAACGTGATGTCAGAGATAATTAATACTAAATGTATTATCATGTTTGGAAAAGCAAAATGTAAATTATGTGGCGATAATGTAAGATTTGTATTAAAACATCTAAAGGAAAAACATCCTGAAACATTAAATGATAAGGATGTTATCCAGTTAAAAATGTCAAGAATAATGGAAAAATACTTTGTCTAACATCAGATTTTGCTTTGTCTTTGTATCTAGGATCTTTCATTTAGATACAATTATGCTTCCTTACACATTGGAAGAATAAAGATGGTTGTTGATTACATATATTAGCAACACTACTGCTTTGAGCAATTTTAGCAATTACTTTGGGTTTTTACTGAAAATAAGAAAAAGTTCTTTCTTTTGAAGTCATTCTAAAAAGATCAATTGTTTCCTTAAGATAAATATAAGCAAATATAAAACAAAAATATCATGTCAATATATGAAGTTACAAATATTTGCATTCAAGGGACTTACATAATAGTAGTATTATAACCACGCAGCTATTGTATAGAATAATTTGTTCTTGGCTTAGGATATCAATCATCTTCAAATGTGTAGTTAGATGAATATATCGAAGTTTTCCATAATTCTCAGCACTTTTATAATTAGTCGTTGCAACTCAGAATCTGATATAGATTTATTGGCAAATAATTCGTTAGCATTTTTTTCGATCTCAAGTATTTCTTGCCCTTATTTCAGGGCTTCTCTTTTCATGTCGTTTATAACTATATAATTTATCTACTACATTGGATGAAAAAATGGTCGTCAAAAAGATAAATGATGTCACTGTTAATGATGGCATATCTGAATTTTCACCAATATTTTTTTGGCCATCTTTGTATAGTAGTAGTATTATATGTATTGTTCATAATGGCTTAATGGCTAATCCATACACATTATCGCACTTTTTTATTAGAGATCTAGCCGCATAAGAATTACCGTGCTAAAAATAGATGTATAAAGAAAATATGATCATTCTTTGTATAATTCTAAAATACAATATTGATTATACTTTATGAGTATGCGTTATGGTAGAATTACGGTCTAATAACTGTAAAAGAGTGTTCCAGTATTCTGGAGAAGAGGAGAAATTCTATACTATTTGTCCACAGTGCAATGCACAAGTTCCTATAGCAGGACCAAGAAATTACGGTACAAACAACCCAGAAATATTCAAAGGTAAAAGAAAACCCTCGTTTAAGTAAAGCCAATTTTTAGTAATAAATGAATCCTCTGTTCTATAGTTAGTTAGAAAGGAGACGTACTATATTCCATGGTAGCTGAAGCTGCAGCAGCAGCAGAAGAATCAACAGCATCATTTCTTCATATAGTAATCACTCTTGCTATCCTCCTCTTTACTGCCAAGTTGTTTGCTGAACTTTTTCATAGAATAAAGATGCCAGTTGTATTGGGAGAATTATTAGCTGGTATTGTAGTAGGCCCCTTTGCTTTAGGTGGATTGCCTATCTTTAATGGAGAACCTTTAGTTGTTCTTGATGAAACTGTCAGGCATATAGGGGAAATATCTGCTATTGTAATATTGTTTATAGCCGGTCTAGAAATTACTCCAAGAGAATTTCTAAGAGGAGGAGCCGCTTCATTTACTGTAGGATCATTAGGTGTTGTAGTACCTTTCTTTGTGGGATATTATGTATTCACCGCATTTGGATTAGAAGCACTTGAGGCTATGCTAATAGCTACTGCATTAACAGCAACCAGCATTGCCATAACCATACAGGTGTTGACTGAATTAGGAAAAATGCAAACAAAAGAAGCTAGATTAATTCTAGGAGCTGCTATTGTAGATGATATTCTTGCTATTGCAGCTTTGTCTGTAGTGACAACAATGGTACAAACAGGAAATACAACACCTGACATCATGGATATCACTTTTCTTATTCTAAAAATACTTGGATTATTTGCTGTTTTGCTGATCGGTGCGGTCATAGTAATTCCAAAGGTATTACAGGTAGAAAGATTATGGCGCTCAGAAGGTAGCATTGAAGGAATTACAACTGCAGCTTTTTTTGGAGTGGCAGGTATAGCAGCATTTGTAGGTTTGTCTCCTATAGTAGGGGCTTTCTCTGTAGGAATGGCAGTAGCTAGCACTAGAGTAATCAAACAAGTAGAAGAATACGTATCTAAATTAGGGATTATTTTTGCACCCTTATTTTTCGCAATCATAGGAGCTCAAGTAGACTTGAGAGGTGTTAACCTTGAGGTATTATATCTATCAGGACTAATAATAGCGATTGCCATTATTACAAAATTAGTTGGATGTGGATTGCCTGCAATAATATTTCTGAAGGAGAAAAGTAAAGCAATGAGGGTAGGAATAGGTATGGTATCACGAGGAGAAGTTGGCTTGATTGTAGCTGGAGTAGGCGTCTCGTCAGGAGCTTTGTCTACTGATATTTATACAACTGTAATTATAATGGTCGCATTAACTACAATTATCACTCCTATATGGCTTAAGATGGCATATAAAAAAGATGTATTAGGATCAAGGGAATCCTATCAGAAAAAATAATAATAATAATAATAACAACAACAACAAAACAAGAGCAGCAACAAAGAGGAAGCTGAGTATACTACTATTGTTTTGCCATAAGAAAGAAAACAAAAAAATTGTGTATGACTGTATATGCTGTTTGCTCATATTAAAAGATCGTTAAATAAAAGTAATGGTAAAATATGAATGCTTATGAATAAAGGGTCATCGTCGTCCTCATCTTATGACAAGGCTAAACATATAGTCAAAGTAGATGAAAAGATATTGGCTGTTTTTGTTGTGAATTCAGATGGCAATATTTCTGATTTATTCATAGCAGAGGATGCAAAGATAGATAGATCTATGGTTGAATCTGTAAGGTCAGCTCTAAATCTTAAATTTGAAAATAACCACGAACAAAGAACAAATCCATCATTATTAGGAGAACATCTGTGGGATATATCAGAATACGACAAAATAAGAGTTATTAAAATATATGAGTTAAATCGTTTATTAGTAGTATTATCTCAGAGCCATACTTCTCCTGGAGAAGTTGCTGAATCAGTGTTAGGCTATCTACATGAATATGATGAAGAGGAGCAACCAAAAAGTTTATTTTAAAAGTGTAATTGTTGGAGATATGAAGGGGAATAAGTGGCAGTATCAGTGCCAAGTTTAAAAATGTGCATCGCTTAGCCTTTTTTAAGGCATTTTAGATTTATTATTATAATATACTCCATAGGTAACAAATATTCTCTAATTGTTTATATGCGTCTGCTATTAATCAACAAAATCCTTTTTCTGAATTTAAATTAATAAATAAAAAATACCACCACTACATGCATTATCTCCATCTTTTTTATATTTAAGTATCTTGGCTATAATTCTACCATTCATTAGGAAGCATATTTCCTATCCCATATTGATAAATGAAACATACAGAAAACCAATGATAATAATCTTAGAAGAAGCAAAAAATGTCAGGATACAAGTTGGGACTTCTACCAAAATATGGAAAACAAAAGACGATAAAGTATATACTATTACTAAATATATTGCAGAAGAGGAAGACTTCAAAATTAACTTGCAGGTTGCACAGAGAATGATCAGATCATTTGAAATAATTGAATAGCAATAGCAATTCTAATAACAAATGATTCATTTATTGAGTTGACACATTAAGAAACAATAAAAGAAAAAAGAAATTTGATCAGTATAGTAATCCTACCCATTGATTATGATCGATAATATTTTGCATGCCGAGCATGCATCGTATAATTGAATGTGCATTATTATCATGCGGTTTAATCTTCTTCTTCTTTACCAGATGGTAATTCTTGAGTTATTTTGAGTAATTCAGAATCTGCAGAGTTTATTTCTGACAATGTCTTTGTATGATCATTTTTCAATACAGCCGCTCGGCCTTGATCCATATGAGTTTGTAATGACTTAAATTGTTCAGTTATTGCAGTCATGTGATCTGGATCAGATTGTCCGCTAATAACTTGAAATAGTTCTTCACTAGCAGAACTTAATTCATCAAGTACTCCACTAGTATCATTATTTTGTAATGCCTGACGTGCTTCAGCTAGATCCTCTGTTATTGATTCAAAATCTGTTTGTGTTAGATTAGCCAAAGCCGCCGCTCCTCTTTCTGTCTGGTTAGATATAGTTTGATTTTGCATTGAAGCAGCAGCAGCAGCACTAACTGCTTCTCCTGTCTGATTTGCAATACCATTGGTCTGATTAGATATAATACTTGTAGTGTTGGTAGTAGCATTTTGTTGTTGTTGTTGTTGTTGGGCTACTGCTCCTTGAAATGTTGCAGTTCTTCCAATTGATGTAGCGAATACAAGTGAAGATGAAATTACAGCAGCAAACAATATTATAGAGTACTTTTGTTTATTTCGATTCATTACCTGATCAGAGTTTATATATAATATATAATTATTGCACAAGTAATATCTAAAAATCATATTTCAAAAAGCTTGATTTATAATAATGTAGTAGTAGTCTTTGATTTGCTTATTTCTTCTTCTATATTTTCATCACCATAGTGATAAAGTTCCTTTATTTTCTCTTGCTATTTTCTTCCTTAGGACATCTCTAACTTGTCCTTAGACTGCTCATGTATAGACTTGTTAACATGTGTTATGAATATCCTTTGTATTCAAGTCCATTATGTATTTGCAGCAATAGTTTATGATAGATAATTCTTGTAGTCTTATTTTATCATCTGTTGTTATCATCATCTTATTTTCATTATCATTCTGACCTCCAAGGTTCTTAATATTGTTAGTAATTTGCCAGCTTACTTTAATACTGGTTTATTCCTATCATGCAGCACTGGTATTCATCATCTTGCACTGTGAAAATGCATATTATATATAATGCTGTTAACATAGAATTTGCTGTTTGAAATTCTTTACCGAAGAGCATTTGAATATTAGATGGTACTCTTGACAATGTGTAAAAACTTTAATTGCTACTTTTCGCTACCAAAGTTTCATAGTATATTTTAGCATCATCTTTAGATTTAACGTAAGGCAATTCTATGATTTGAAATGCTAACCTGTGCTAAATTTAATTGCTTTTACTATAGAGCATTCCCATCAATTGCTCATGTTCTACATTGTAATAGTAAAGAATATCAAAAACTAGTGCTATTCAATTTCTTTTATTCATTGTCAGCGACAGGCTAAAATTTAATGTCGATCCTTTCCCTTACTGCTAACCCTAGTAATATGGACATTGACCAAAAAAGACACACGCAGGAAAATGAATAAAGCTAATATATCCCATTATAGAACGAGGATAAAATAGAGATATGCATGTAACCTACTGAGCATAAAAAAATGCAAAGTATCTCTAAAACAAGTAGAAGAAATGGAAATATAAGGGTTAGTCGGTTATATATCTACAGGATATAGTTATTAACAACATTGTGTATTTTATATTATATGAGTACGGAAAGAAAGAATAATACACTAAAACGAGATCAGGCTCTAAATGATGCAACTAATGGACAGTTAGGAGAAGAACCAAGACAAGTACCTTTACCTGGTTCATCGAAATCTGAATCTGATAATATCGCAGACTCACTTAGAAGAACTGCTCGTAAAATGTCTCGGGATATTTGATTTAATTCAATATGAATTAATATATTTCTTGATAATAATAATAATAATTGCATAAAAAACTATTTATCGACTTTCAATTCTTGTTGTTTCTAGTATCAAAAGAAAAGCAAAATAGATTTTATGTTTGTTATATCTTAACCAATTATGTTGTGTCGGTCTTTACAATGGAATATGAGACTTCATCTTCTAAGCCATTATAGTATATAGATATATATAAAATATGTTAGATTATGAAGAGTTACATTCAGATGTGAGATTATGCAAAGGAATTCCTTACAAAAAAAGATGATGCTGACACACATTATATAGAGGTTCATGTAGAGGAAGAAACAAAGTGCTAGAATAAAAATATCTTTTTTCTATTTTATCAAATTATTATTGTATTGTCATAAAATGTTCCAGTAGTGTTGATCTATCAGCTGATACATGTCAGATGATACACCCACATTAAGAAATCCAGAAATTTTCTCATACATTAAATGTATAAACGGTAATTGTCATACTTCAGTTACGAATTAGTCGTCTTGTCAGGTAGAGAGCAAAGGTAGAATCAAGCCATATAAGGAGTGGTGTCGGTTCGCCTCTAAAAAACTAAAAGTTATTAATTTTGTCATTATCTTCACTTAAAAGAAGAAGAAAAAATAAAACAAATAATATGTATATCTTATCATCAGCTGTTACTGTAAGTGATATTGCAAAGGATTCATATTCGAAGAGCATCTCGTTTATTACATATTCCTAACCAACGATAATGTTCGAATCTGTATTCATTCTTTTCTCTTTTAGTTTGTCTACAATATTTTATACTTTCTTGTAATTAAAAGCCATTCACATATCTTTCCTCTTCTGGGAGCCCTCCTCTACATAATTTTGAATATTTTTCTTATTAATTAGAATAAATTGCTATATTTTTTGTTCTTTGATTATTTGCTATATTGATATGTTAAAATATATTTCTAATTCATGAAGGATTGAAAATATGTCCTGGCTGGCGAAAGTAATCTTATGCTATCATTGTGATAATATATATATATATATAACAAGAAAATGAGCAAAACACAATACAAATAATGAGCGCTCTTTAAGTTCGATTCTCATTTCTTGTATTTATGATATTTTAAATTACAGTAATGTATATAGTGGATAGCGATTGAATATAGTGGATGGCGGTTGAGTATTGAGTAATAATAAACAATTCCTTATGCAACAACTATTGTGGATCGGTATTTCACTGGGAATTAGCGTCGCAATTTCATTATTGGTCCCCTTTCCTTTGTCTCTACCTATCATAATAGGTCTTTTCATTTTACTGAGTTTCTATATGAGAAAAAGAGCGATGAGAAAAATGGGTATGAGCGGTGCTACGATGTTCGGTAGCAATAATTCAATAAACTATTACTGTATGGCTTGTGGAACAAAGCATAACGATGCAGCTTGCCCTAGATGCGGTTCAAAGATGAAAAGAGTCGGTTAATCTGTGATTTTATAATAAATTTCCTATAGATATGTGTATTTGTAGAGCTGTTTTTTAATATATATATATATATAAATAATTACTCAATGCCTTACTTGTTATCGAGACGGTAATATGCTTGTAGATCTGATTATTATTGAAATCAGATAATTGCTAGCAGTACCGCCATTGCCTATGGTGCCAGTTCCTGTGCTATGCTAGTCAAGTTGTCTGTATCCTCTCTTGCTGCTAAGTTGTCTGTATCCTCTCTTGCTGCTAGTTTATTGATATTATTCTTTACCAAAAGAGCGTTTTTAGATTCTTTACAATTCCAGAAATTATCAATTTTGGTTGTCTTGGCTGACTAGAGAGAGTGTGTGTTAGTAGGGAAAATCAAGTAAAAACAAGTATGGATGAAATTCCTTATATTTCTTGAATCACACAATCCAATCTATTATAAGTCAATAATACTCTATGGATATTATAACTATTCTATTGATAGAATTTTGTCTACGGTTGCTTTTAGTCTTGAGTTAACACAATAATAACAATAATCACACCTAATTTAATATAGCCATCCTCTTACTTCCTGACAAATCTAGATATATACTTCAATTATGCTAGATAAATATAAATAAAATATTATATTTACCATTATAATAAGAAGTAGAATATCTAGCACAGAATAAGAGAGAGCAGAGTGGTCATAATAATCAAACATAGTTTTGGCTGCTGTACTATTATTAGAAGGACAATTTTTTAATGATCTATATATATAACTTATAACTTTTTTTATGATCTAGTTATGGCAAAGATAGTTGTAGGAAAAACTGATGATATCGGAGAGGGAAAACTAACCCATGTACAAGCCGGTGGAAAGGAAGTTCTAGTTGCTAATGTCAAAGGAAATTATTATGCAATGGGTAATATATGCACTCATGCTGGAGCTGAACTTCATGAAGGTGAACTTGAAGGCAAGGAATTGACCTGCCCATGGCATGGCGCAAAATGGGACGTCACTACAGGCAGTCTGGTATGGTTTCCTCAGAAATTAAAACCAGAGGAGTCTTTCAAAGTTAGCGTAGAAAATGACACTGTTTATGTAGAGGTCTAAATTCTAAAATAGCTAATATATATATGTATATGTATGTATATATATATATATATTTTTTATTTGAGGCTGATAATTTTGGAATAATACAATATTTATTCTTGAAAGTAAATATATATATCTGAATTGTCTGTCTGTGGAATCATCTATATCCGCAGATCATCAGAAATTGATTTTAGCGGTAATAGAAATCTTATCAAATATCATTGACACCATATTGTTAGCCATTGTTAATCCTGATTTGGATTGGGGACATAAATAAATTTCAACAGGTGTGTATAAATACACATATATAATCAATGTTATTGATTCTTTGGCATACGCCATAGATTTTTAGTTTGTTATTCAATTATCATCATTGTATCATCATTGTATTAGACACATACGTTTTCTTTTTTTTCTTATTGTTTTTTAATGCTGGTTTTTTTCTTCTTCTTCTCTATATAGTTTAGATATGGTCAAATGGATTCTAAGAATAATACTGCTCAATACTTGGTGATGCTGAATTTGATTATAAATATGATTTTCAATTGCTTTGTTCTTCATTACCGGTGCTAAATTGTAAAGTCAACAAGTTATTTCTTATATTCGCGAATTAAAGATCTATTCTATTACTTATTATTATTATTCATTAATGCTTCCATAAATACGGTAAGCACCTCCAGTATTGCTACTGACATAACTCCAAACATCAGATCTGATGGGCAATGCTTCAAAAGCATATTTTTGCTTATCATCTAGTATCTCATATATCGATTGACCGATTACAATTCTATTAGGTTTTGCAAGTGCTGACATCTTGGCTGCAATACTAATAGTATAACCTAAAATATCAAGCCGGGGCGCCTTTTTCAATACCTGCTTCTGATTGTCTAATTTGTAGGTATCAGTAGTCCATCCATACTGCACAACTGCATTCTCGCCAACGTCTATACCAACGCGTACACTCATCTCTGGATAATCATATTGATTTAGAATAGGGTTGATACCCTGCTGCACTATCTTGATCATAGACTGAGCACAATTTACTGCATTAATACAAGATAAATGTAAATCTGCAGACTTATCATCAGGAAAAAAAGAGAGTATAGCATTTCCTACATATTTTAGTATATATCCGCCATATGCTGTTACCATCAGAGACATTTCTTGAGTAAATGCCTGAATTATAGCTGCAAATCTCTCAACAGGAAGAGTCATTGACAGTCTAGTTGAGTCTACAAGGGCAATGTTCAGTATTACAAGAGTAACTTTAGATTTAACAAATTTTTCTAAAACTTTCTGTGCTTCTTCTGTTGATACATTGAAGTCCGGTTCTACTTTTAAAGCCTTCCAGACTCTAGACTGTGTATCTTTAATTGCAGACTCAAGATCAAATACTGCATCAAGATAAAATGAACCCATGGAAGGAGTATCTAATGCCTGTTTGACAGATATTCTTTTCTTCTCTTCTTCTTTATTGATATGTTCGATAATCTTATCAACTTGCTCTTCGCTAATATCCATCTGCAAGGCAATTATATCGGATGGAATCCCGGAATTATACAAGTTCAATACAGTCTGATGCTGATAATATATACTATCATTGCTTCTGTTTCTGTCCTCAGCCATATGATGTCTATTTGATCCATCACTCTTCATAGTATTAATCTTAATGCGGTCCTACCTTTCTTTACAAACTGCAATTTTTAAAATACTTAACGCCGCATTTATCTTTCTTAACGCATTAAACTATATTTCATACACTATGTTACTAAATATTATTAATATTCTTTAGATATAAATGACAAGATGAAATTTTATATTATGGCTGATAGGGAAGTTTCTTGAAAAACCTCTATCAAAATTATGATTAAAAAATTGCAGCTTACTACCATTTTGTTTAGAATGAATGCAACAAGAAGTGCATTTAGTATTTAACTTTTGCATATTTTTCAATCAAATATCCTAAATAGAATCTTAGGCTAATCCGTAGTTCTTAATTTGTATATATAGAAATTATAATTTTGTATGGCCGTTATGGTAGAGATAAAAAATGTTTAATAATACTTATACTTACAATTATACTATATTCTTTAGTAAAGCAAGATATAAGGTGGAAAAATATGGGAGCCAAATTAAACTTAATCATTGCGATTTTTATATTGGCTTCAGTTATTGCCTCGCCTTTAATTGTTGAAATTATTGGAAAAGCAAAAGCCGAACCAATAGTGACAACAAACACAATAAGAATAGGAACTGTTGACGTTGACGCAGTCAAGCAAATAATAAAATTTCAACCTACAGCAGATTATATTGCTGCTAAGCTGAGTAATAATCAAACAACACACTATAATGGAAAGGTCATTATCACACCAACAGTTAATGATATGATTAATCTACTAAAAGAGCAAAAAATTGATCTATACTTTGAAAGTCCTTTTACAATTGCCTTAGTAGACAAAGAAAGTGGTGCAGTACCCTTTTTATTAAGATGGAAAGAGGGAGTCGCTCAATATCACTCGATATTTATCGTTAAAAAGAATTCACCTATAAACACAATAAATGATTTTGTTGGAAAAACTATTGCTTTTGAAGCTCCGGAATCGACATCAGGTTATTTGTTGCCAAAAGCATATTTGGTTCAAAAAGGATTTAGCCTTAGCGGTGAAGCGACTGAATCATTCTTGACTCAAGGAAGAGCTGGTAGTGTCCTTAGTGGAGGATCTAATATTACTAATAGCAGTATTGATGAATCGATAGGCAATAGTAATAGCAACGACAATACTATTAGATATGTTTTCGCTAGAGAAGATCAAAATATCCCATTATGGATAGTTGAAGGAAAAGCTGACATTGGAGTTATTTCAAATGTAGACATTGAACAAGAAACTTATGAAAGTGTTAAATCCCAATTGAAAATAGTTGATAGAACTATTGATGTACCTAGGCATGTAGTTTCTCATAGATCCGAGCTAGATCCAGTTTTAGTGGAAAATATAAAGCATATACTATTGAATATGGACAAAGATCAGGAAGGAATCAAGATTTTAAAAAACTTTGAAGAAACAACAAAATATGAAGAAATAAAGAATAGAGATGAGACATTTAAGATTATCAATGACATGTTGAAGGCGTTAGAACAAAAAGAAGGAGAGTCGAGTAGCCCGCCTTGAAGTTAGCACACAAATTAATAGTTATTGTTATTGTGCCTATAATTTTATTTTCTGTCTTGTTTGAGATTACATTTTATTTTATATCCACAAATGAGATAATACAAAGATACAAGGAAGAAGCAGTATCTTTAATTAGTTTAGCAGCCCAAGAGCTTAGAAATCCACTTTATTATCTAGATTTAGACGGATTGGAACATAGTATCAAAAATATCAAGCAGAATCCTAATATTAAATCGGTATATGTGATGTTTTCAGATGGAAGGATTATTACAGATGGAACGTCAGAAAATAAGCGTTATAACCAAACCTTAAATAATGATTTTGATATAAGATCTAAAAAATCTCCTGATAAATTATCAGTTGAAATTGAAAAAGATGTTTTGCATGTCTATGCTCCTGTAGTAGTCAGCGAAAAGATTGGGATGGTAAGAGCAGATTTTTCTCTAAAAGCATTAGATGATATTCTTAACAATTTAATTATTACTCTGGTCATGATAGGTGGTATAATATCAATTATTATTATCATTATAGGTCTTTTTAGTTACAATTCAATATCAAAACCAATAATAACGTTAAGAGATTCAGCTAATGAAATAGCCAAAGGGAACTTTGATGTTGACATTAAGAAAATTTCATTAAGGAATGATGAGATAGGTGAATTGTCTTCACAATTAGACCATATGAAGGACAGTATAAGCTCAGTTAATAAACATTTAAACAGACTGGTACAAGAAAGAACAAAGGAACTTGAAATAGCAAATGAAGAGCTAAAACAAAATGAAATTGTTCTAAAAAAATCTAATGAGGAATTAAAAAAACTAGATCGATTAAAAGATGAATTCATTAGTGTGGCATCACATGAATTAAGAACTCCTATCCAACCAATACTTAGCTTAGTTGATGTTCTCCATTCTAAGGTATCTAATGAGGAACAACGTCAACTAATTGAAATTCTATCCAGAAATGCAAATAGGCTCAAAAGACTTACTGATGATATTTTAGATGTAAGTAGAATTGAAAGCCAAACACTAAAATTAAACATGGAAAGATTCAATCTAAATGAACTTATATCAACTATTGTAGAAGAATATAAAAATGAAATTGGAAAAGATAATGGCAATATAAGATTAGAGAATTCTACTATTAAAGATACTGTTATTATAGAAGCAGACAGACATAGAATTAGTCAAGTTATTTCCAACCTGATAGACAATGCTATTAAATTTACTAAGAAAGGAACTATAACTATAAGCATAGAAAAAAAAGATGATTGGGCTATTGTTAGTGTTAAAGATACAGGTACGGGCATAGAGCCTGAAATAATGCCTAAATTGTTTTCCAAGTTTGCTTCAAAGTCTTATCAAGGTACGGGATTAGGTTTATTCATCTCTAAAAGTATTGTTGAAGCTCATGGTGGAAAGATATGGGCTGAAAATAATAATAATGCTGCCGATGGAAAAAAAGGAGGAGCTACATTTAGTTTTACTCTGTCAATTATTAAACAAGAACAGACAATAAACAAGGAGGAGCAAATCGATAATTAATGAAGAAAATCTTAATTGTAGATGATGAACCTGATGTTAATTTATCTTTAAAGATAGTTTTAGAAAACAACGGATTTAAAGTAGATACATTTGATGACGGTTTGCATGCATTGCAAAACTTTAGAGAGCAAGCAGGTTTGTATGATTTGATAATCCTCGATATTAAAATGCCTAAAATGAGCGGCTATGAGTTGTATAAGGAAATAAGAAAAATAGACGATAAAATTAAAGTCTGTTTTTTTACAGCTAGCGAAGCATATTATGAAGAGTTTAGAAAGTCTGTGCCTGCTAGTGTGTGGAACGAAGATTGCTATATTCAAAAGCCAATTAATAACAAAGAGCTGCTAAAAAGAATAAATAATATAATAACAATAAGTTAAGCTAAATAACAATATGTATATGTATATATATAGAAATAGAAAAGTTATAGAAAGCAGCTATATAGTATGCTAATATATTTAAGAGAGAAAAAAGAGCGAATAGTATGCTGTGCTAGATGGTCAACATATAAACACTGAATACTATAGGTAAATTACATCTCTTACCACTAAATTAGTGTAAGAGCAAAAGGCAAGTTTCATTTCCTTAATCTTTCATCTTTCTAATGAGACTACTTGCTGTGAAATAATAAATGGCTTGCAATTTTGAGTCAAATTTTTTTTATATACTATCTTATCAAGGATATAAAAGGGAGTTACTTGGGCTGCAAATTTATGTCAAATTTTGTTCAAACCCAGACGGGTCCATTAAAATTTTGTAGCAATACACAGTTATGATAAGCTATTATGGGAGGATGAAGATGATATCTACTAATCACTAATACAATCCAATTTCATTCTATGACATCTACTAGATCATATCAATGAGTCCTTCCACATGTTTTTCCACGCAATAGGTGTGATGTTATTAGAAATATCTACAGTGAATAGACATTTTTTACTATCTTAGTATTGATCACGGGACAAGTGAAGAATGCTGCAATTTTTCGGTGAAAAAGCAACAAGTGATATTAACTGGCTTGCCAACAACAACAACATTTTGAAGTACCTACAAGGACATAAGAAGAGTAAAAGAAAATCTCTTGTCAAATATCTTTCTATCTTATTTGTCAACGAGTTATGAATATTTGCTGTTCTATGAGACTCCGTGAAGTGTATCTGCTAGAACTATATGAGTTCTACAATAATTTTGATATTACTCTTATTATAAAATATACAGTTAATTTATACCAGTAAATATAGCTCTGATTGTCTGTGTCCATGCCTTTTTGTTATGGTATTCACTTATTCCTAATAGTTTACTTATTGTTAATCCATCATAAAGTGCTACTAAACCTGATGCGATAGCATTTACATCCATGTCCTTTCTAAAAAATCCTTTTTCTATTTGGCGACGAAGGTAATCTATTACTATATCGTATACTTTCATTCTTTGTTCATATAATGCTTTTCGTAATTTCGGATTACGAGATGATTCAGCTATCATTTCAAAGGATACTTTTTCACTATCATGGATCAAATTACGATATTGGTCATAGAATTTTTCAGCATCTTGGACAAGATCTTCTTTCTTTGAAAACAATTTAGATAATTGTTCTTTTAACTCTTTGATACTATTTTCAGAAATATCATAGAATAATTCTTCTTTGCTCTTAAAGTAAAGGTATAATGTACCTTTACCTAGCTTTGCACTCTTAGCAATATCATCCATTCTAGTCTTATCATATCCATATTTGGAGAAAGTTGTTATTGCCGCTTGAACTATTTTTTCTTTTACTTCAGTTTTGTATTGATCAGTTACTCTAGGACACATTTTGTTTCTCCAACTATTTTTTCCTTTTATTTGATCACATTTGAAATACTGCCTATGTTAGGAAGCTCATGGAATATTTATTGTCTTCAAAGATATAACAGCTCCTATCATACCCATAACTGCACCGGCACACAATGTAATAGCCAATACTATCGGCATAGAATTTACAAAGTTAGGTAATATATTATTTATAGACTCAAGAGGCATATTTAAGGGCAAAGAAAATGTCCATGTTAACATTGGGTAGTTAAGTACATAGAATATGGAACCGACTATCATACCAGTCACTATTTCTGTTCTCAGATTCCCTATCTTAGATTTGATAATTGAACTATTTAATACCAGATCAGCCACTATTACAGGAAGTATAGATATCATTGAATACCATGGTAACAGTGGTGTCAAAATATTGCCAGTTGGAATGATATTTGCAAAAATATTCATGCCCACTACTAATACCACAACAGCACTTGCAGCCCCAAACCTTCCAATTGCTTTAGATGCAGTTAAGAATATCATAGAACTCAGCAATGGTAAAGCAATCAATGCTATTAGAGTAGCAACAATTGGATCTAAATTAAATCGGAAGTGTTCTCCGTTTGAAAACGGTAGAGCAAACATATACACACACCATGTAGTTGTAAACCATAAAGCTGCAAATGCAGGAATCATTATAGCTTTGATTAACTTGTGTTTTAATGGTGGTACGTGTACTATTATCCTTGTAATTCCTAAAACTACTCCAACAGCATTAATTAGCATACCTGTAATCAACATCAAGTGTGGAGGACTAAGTAATCCGTCAACTCCAAATGTTTCATGCCATAGGAAGTCTGATGGTCCTGCTACTAGAGAAATTGTAGATCCTATTATAAATAATTTGAAAGATGTAAAAAAGGATTTAGTTTCTAGATCCTTATTCTTAATTAAGAAAGCTCCACCTATCCCCGCAGTTATGGTTAATAACCCAATACCACTATAAAGAACAGTATGGGAGGGTGTAAAAAAAGTCTCAGGTTGCAACAGCAGGTGAGAAGTCACGTCCCAGCTTGTTCCTCCTATTTGGAGAAACGCACCCGCAGTAGCTATAATCATTGCTGCCAAGGAGACATTCATTGCATTTAAACGGAGAAAATGGCCGTTATTATTATTCTGCATCGCTTTCATATGTGGATATATAATATTGAGATAAGATCTGATTAATAAACATAACTGACTAGTTAGTCATGTTATTATTAGGGTAATGAATATGGATAATAAAGTCTGTAATAACATGTTAAAGAAAAATTCATTGGTATTTGAATGTGCTATAACCAGTTACGTTATAATCTCTTTTTAGAAACTTAAAAAATCTCACATTGCCTTCAGTGCCTTGATACCATTGAATTCATCGCTATCCTTCAAATTGAGATAGTCTCTAACAAATTTTGGAATTCTGTCGCTTACCTTTGAAATTTTTGGCGTGGTATTCATACGGTCAGTTACTAATAATAATAATAGCAGTTTGTATAATTGACAATAACAGCCAGCTCCTGCGATTGGGGATGGATGGACATTTCTTCTCCTTCTTCTTCTCCTTCTGTTTTCTTCTTCTTCTCCTTCTGTTTTCTTCTTCTTCTTACCATTCTTCTTGCATCAGCTGATCTACGAATTCTTTTGGATTCTTGCTTTTGTGATAATCCTTTGCGTGATTCAATGCATTTTGTTTTCCTGCGAAAGTCTTTCCACACTTGCTGCAAAGGTATGAGATCTTCTTATTTGTCATCTCCTCTTCTTCTCCTTCTCTATTTCTCTCTGACAATAATAATGATCTATCTAATGCAATATATCTATTAAATGGACAGTTAAACAAACAGTTAGCCTTGAAACAATGATAGGGTAGTGGTAGATGAGAGCTGCTGATAGATAAAAGTAGTCTGACCATAAGGAGTAAAAGCAGTAATGGTATCTTTTATTATATAATGGATAATACTCAATAATATCATTGTTACATTTAGACGATTAAATAAAAAAGAGGTAAGTTTTTTACCTTAATAGATCATTAATGTATATTACCGTAGGTTGTGGGAAGATAAATAGTAAGAATGAAAAAAGAAGAGAGAAAAAAAGAAAAATCGTCACTTCATAATTCATTCTATAATCCACAATTTGGTAAGTATGATACTCTGATTAAATACACACTTGTGCCATCAATTCCTCTTTCAATAATAGCTATTCTATCTTTTAATCCTAATACATGGGTGTCATCTGAAATTCATCATTTTTACGTTGAGTTATTTGCAGTAATACTTGCTGCAATTTTATCATTTTACTACATAGAACGTGCTTATACATTAAATGATAAGTTCAGTTTGTTTATAGGTCTAGGATTTCTTGCTAATGCCTTAATCGATTTGCTGCATGTTATAGTATCTTATACTTTTATGGATGAATTTCTATTTCTAAAGTACTTTATACCGCAGACATGGTTTGCAGGAAGAATATTTCTCAGTGCTATGTTCGCAATAGCAATTGCAGGATATCCTGCATTAGCTTCTGCTGGAAGATCTATGAAATCATCATCAACATCACATATTAGTTCAAGGTCATCATCATCATCAAGTCGAAAAGCAGCAGCAGAATTGTCGTCTCCACCACCATCACGACCACCAACACAATATTCAGCATCACCATCTCTACGGGAAAGAAACAACAACAACAACAAAAAACGAGAAAAAATACCAAAATTCCTTGTAGCGTCTTTAGTTATACTTACGATTCTTTCTGCATTCGTAGCAATTAGTTCACTTTTTATAATTTACCCTGGTTCTGTAATCGATAATTTTCCTTTACATAGGCTCTATGAAATCCCTGCACTTGTTTTATTTTTAGTAGCTTTGTTATATTTTTATAAAAATCAACTTTATAAGAAAAGTGACGTTTTCTATAAAGGAATACTAGGTGCATTAGTTATCGATATTTTTGGGCAAATTATAATGTCATACTCTGCCACCTCTTTTGATACAGCACATAACGTATCTCATGCTTTAAAGGATGTTGGCTACTTTGTTAATATTATCGGACTAGCATTATCAAGTATTCAATATAGTGCAAAATTAAAAGAAGCTAATAGGAACTTAATAGAAAGAGAAGAAATAATTCGTTCTCAGTATGAGAAGTTAAAAGAATCAGATAAGATGAAAAATGAGTTTATCAATATAGCAGCACATGAACTGCGAACACCTATACTACCAATACTTGGTATATCTCAGATTCTACGTCCTAAGGTAGATGATAAAGAGCGTGAATACATGGATGTTATTATAAGAAATGCAAAACGACTACAACGACTTGCAGAAAACATACTAGATGTTACAAAAATAGAAAGCCAGTCATTAAAACTAAACAAGGAAAGGTTCAATCTAAACGATGTAATAACTAACACTATAGATGATATAATACTAAATACAGTATTTAAGAATAAAAAGAATTATGATGATGGTGATAATATAAAATTAAAGTATAGGCCCAAAAATATTTTTGTAGAAGCAGACAGTGTCAGGATGACACAGGTTATGTATAATCTACTACACAACGCTATAAAATTTACAAAAGAAGGAGGAGGATCTATCTCTATCAATACAGAAAAGGAAGACAATCACATCCTTGTTAGTGTTAAAGATACAGGTACTGGTATAGACCCTGAAATATTGCCAAGACTATTCTCAAAATTTGCTTCAAAGTCTTTTGAAGGTACTGGCTTGGGCTTGTTTATATCTAAAGGTATCATAGAAGCCCATGGTGGCAAGATATGGGCTGTAAGTAATAATAATAACATTATCGCTGATGGAGAAAAAGGAGCTACCTTTTTCTTTACTCTGCCAGTTAGTGATCAATAGACAACTAAATGTAAAGGTGGTCGATCATCAATAATAAATAACAGAATCCTGGTGGTAGACGATGAACCTGACGTTATTTTTACGCTAAAGATAGTTTTAGAAGAAAATGGATTCAAAGTCGATTCATTTACTGATCCTTTGGTGGCTTTGGAGAATTTTAGAGGAGAATCTGCTGATCAGTATGACATGATAATTCTTGATATTAAAATGCCAAATATGATGGCTATGAGTTATATAGACAAATAAAAAAGATAGATGATAAAGTCAAGGTCTGTTTTCTGACAACAGGTGAAATGTATTATGGAGTATATATAGATATATTTAACAGATTGGATGGAATATACTTATTCAAAAGCCAATTGAAAATAAAGAATTGATAGATCGATTAAACAAGCTAGTAATATTAGATTCACAAGCAAATAAAACTACATAAAAAAGTACCAAATAACAACCATATTTTGATAGATTTATTGTACTGTCTTCATCATTATTATAGTTACTAACCTTCATTCTCAAAACGAAGAATAAAAAGATCATTTAAATAATGTAATAAAGAATATCTGAAAACTTGTCTACTACTCTTATGTTTGCTTCAGTTTTCTTTCAAATAATAGTAGTCATGGTAATTTTATCATCAACCAGTATAGAGAGGGGAGGAATTGCTACTGAAGATCATTCTGTATATGAAGAGAATAAAATGATATCAAAACAATTTAGCAACCTACATTCAGCTCTTAAGAAGAGAAAAAATAATAAGAAAATTAGTGTTATCAACTGTTATCTCAAATGGGATGATCACGCTGAGGAGAAAAGTTACTTAGAGAAAATGCATAATGAAATAATTAAGACTCCAGATGACGAGACCTTGAAGAGTTTACATAATAAATTCGGATATCTAGGCTATCTAAGAGAGGAAGTATACAATGGTCAATCCTATGTAATGAAGTATTTATTCTCTGAAGCATGGTCAGAAGAAGGTAGCAACGACTACAATAACACCAACAACAAAAAAGATGGATATTGCAAAGTAAGTTCTGATGTACTTAAAGCCAGACTACCAAAGGCTATTAAAATTACATTGCAAACAGAGAAACTGGAATATAATAAAAAAAATAAAAATAAAATAACAAGACTAGAACGGCAACAACGACAGCAACAACAAAAGAAAAAAGAAGAAGAAGAAAACCATAGCCCAAGAGTAAAATCGTTAAAAGATTTCGTACAATTGTTTGAACAAAAAGAGAAAGAGGGTAAGAAGCCGAGAATTTATGTGTCTTACTAGTAATAATAATAGCAGTAGATAAGAAGAATCATTTCTATACTTTTTGGTAATAGGAACAGAAGAAATATGATATCAATTCTTAAAGACTTGGTATCAAAAGAGTACTTGTCTATTGATCTTACTATTAACAGACTCATAATGCAAGTAAACATACGGTGCAGCCAGCATCAATTCTTTTTACTGGCCATTCTTTGAGGATGCAAACAACTATAAAACTAGCATTTAATTTAATCATAGCAGCAGCAATTCTTTTAGTAACAATAAGTTCAATAGCAGTAGTAGTAAATCAACAAGAAGTACAAGCACAAGAAGATACATTCAAAGTTAACGTTTATCTTGATAGTGTAAGTTATAAAACTGGTTATGTAGATGTATGGGTTACTATTGATTATACAGGGCGCATCTTCATCAACAGGTGTATTTGACCCATTGCAATAAGGTCAGTAGGACTTTCGAATTTGATGCATCTGAAATTTGAGTAGGTGAAACATTTTCAGCTTGTGTGTACACGTAATAGCTACAGGAGAAATAAACTCTGTAAGTGGCAAGAATTTACCAGCAAAAAACCTGAAGTAATTTTTATTTAACGGTATCAGGTCAATATTATTATTATTCATTACCACATCAGTCCCCACAGCGACAAGGTGACATTAATTAGGAGGACTTGTGCAATCAATATCATATTATAGTTGGTCTGGAGCACGACTGTAGTGATCTTGCTGATGGAACAAATCTCACTCCTAAAGAAGAGCACATTTTGTTATGTCTTGCTGCAAAAGGTTTGTTAGGACTAATCAATATAGAATTACTAGTTGAGGCACAATCTTATGCATTCCTAGTTGGATGTTAGGAAGTAGTAAGTATACCCCTACATAGCTACCCTATATCTGTATGTATAATCATCATTATTGTTAGCTATAGTAATATAATTTCCTAATTGAAAAGAAAGAAAAAAAGATAAAATGATTGCTATAAATTGAAGTCTGAAGGAATCATTATACATCTATGAAAATTTCTGAACTATGTAAAATGATTGAAGATTCAATTCATTCTGAAAAGTATCCACTCGAAGGTAATCAAAGACATCTGGCAAGCCTTGTACAAGTCATAAACAGATCTCCTTCAGCCGATGATTTAAAAAGTAATGATATCAAAATTGAAGTAAGAATTCACGATCTATATGTATTGAGTAACTATGTTCAAAATATACAACATTTGCCAGGTGTAATTGAAATGGATGTATTAGATTTTTTTAAAATGTTATGTAGACGTTTAGAGAGAATAGATAAATCTAGTAATAAGGCCACAGGTACAACAACAACAATCTCTACAGAGAAACTGAGCTTATCAAATAACAGAATGCCTTAAATTGGAAGCTAAACAATGTAAACGGCTAGCTGCATCTGTGGGTCAGTGCATACGCGTCAGTGATCACGGGCGGATTTGATATTAGTTAGCAAGTCCTGTAGAATAAATTATCGTAATAACCATAAAAAATTGATAAATTAAATGTAAATCATTAATATAATTGTAATATTCTATATATATTAATTTTATTTATTCTGTTATAATTGCAAAAAATCAAGAAATACTAGGTTTTTTTCATAGTTAATAAAAAACAAAACAAAAGCATTATTTCTGACTTTAGTTGCGATAAAAGCATATTTGTATTCACCACGATATAAGGATGGTAAATATGCCTACAGCAAATACATCCCAAGTGGTACAGGATGTACACGTATGAAGGCAATTTTCCACCTTCTGAAGGAAACTACAGATAACTATTATACCAAAATATATTTCCAAGAAAACAAAAGTATTAGATTAATCAAAAGATTAGAATCTATCTTTAAGCAGATATATATATACACGCCTACATTATCTTTAGAAGTTAAAGTCTTTAGTTATCACATATTCACTCCTGCCAAATGTCAAAAAAGCAGATTTTGAGAATGTTTCGTGTTATATTGGAATATGTATATACTGTGTAGGCATTAGCATTAATCATGATGTTTATGCCAAGTGGTTTATTTGTATGTCTTTTCTTACCTTTTGGCTAACTTTTTTGATTTGTGTTTTTTTCTATTGCCTATTTTTTTAGCCGGTTGTTTTGCTCTAGAATTAATTGCTTTTTTTGATTTAATAATATCTTCAACTGTAGCTTGTAGTTTATTTAACTTCGATTGAACACCTTGTAACATCTCAAATTGGCTTTGAACATGCGTTTGTAATGGCAGGATCGTGTCTGTCAATTTTTTTATTTGATTGGTTTGTTCTTCCAATTGTTTAGCAACATAATCTATATTTTTAGTAGTCGTACTCTCAATTATAGATCCTTTTTTTTCTACTCCTTTGCTCTTTTCTTTTTCCTCTTCTTCTTGTTCTTCGTATTCTCTAAGATTTTCAATACGAGTAACCTCTTCTCTTACAACTCTTCCTGGCTCACTTAATTCTACTGACTCTTCAACTATTGCTACTTTTCCTCCATTGGCATCTTCCATCTCTACTTCGTCTGAATTTTGTTCAATTAATTCATCATTTTCTACAGACATTGAATAAGAATAGGCAGGATCGTTAAAATTGGTTATGCTATAATAAAGATGCTCCATTACTTATAGACAATCACGGACCTTTTTTTAATTGGCGATACTTTTTTAAAATCGGGTTTCATAGAAATAATCTCTAATAGAGTCTAATCATCAGGTGATTTCATTTATTGCTGGTCGTATTGATGTTTGAGTTGCATATTTACATTATCATAGCCATAAGTTCATGCATGTGTGTGCCTATAGTTGCTTTGACGGGTTTGATGACGTATTTGATGGCTGCTTTGACGGATTGTGCCAAATACATGACATACCAGAGAATCTTTTTATATAAGTATCTACTATAAGATGGTATAAGATGCCGATTGCGATTTCACATGAGACAAGAAATCAAGTAATAAGAAAATGGCTAGCCGGTGAATCGAGGGACAAAATCGCTAGCGATACAGTGTTGGCTACTGGTACAATAACTAACATAGTTCGAGATTGGAGGCATAAGTTAGGTTATCCTATAGCAGATGCTCTACGGCAACTTGCAATAGAGCTAAAAAGACTGCGCATCAGTACAACTGACTGCGCTATAGGTTTTAGAACAGTCAACACAATCAAAAGACTTGGTTTAGTAGAAGCAGATGAAGAGAAAGGCTTAGAATCATTTGTCTCAGATATCTATAACAAATGTAAATACTATGGCTTAATACCGGATAAACTCGTTAACCTTGCCATGCAGATATTAGATCTTTTAGAGAATATGCCACTTTCACAAATTCCAAATTATATAGAAGAAAAATCAAAAGATAAGCAAAAACTAGAAGAAGAAATAAAAAACTTACTTAAGAGAAAGTCATCTGTTCAGTTGGAATATGAAGAAACATTACGAAAAAAGAAAGTCATCGTTGATATGTTACAGAAATTTACACACATGCAAGACACACTTATAGAATATGACTTATCTACTGAAGATACTGCTAACCTTGTAAATGCTCTTAAAAACGCACAACAGCTAGGATATGATGCTAATGCAATTGCAGATAAGATTTCTACGATAGAATCTTTAGAAGAGAAAGAAAAGGAACTAAAATATAATCTTATGGTAGCAGAAGACGAATTACGCATGCTTGAACAATCAATTTCTCTTATTTACCAAGAAATAGACAAACATCGACAGACATTAGCTGTATGTTACAAACTGCAAAATATTGGGTTTGGTTTAAGAGAATTGATACTTTTGAATAATATTGTTCAAGAAATTGCAACATCAAATAACATCGATTCTTCTATGGCTGTCAAGAAATTTTTCCAAGACATAGAGGAAAAAAATGCTTTAACCAAGACAGTAGATGAATTAAGACAAGAGAAAAAAAGAATAGATGTCTTGATAGGTTCTCAATTTAAAAATGCGCAGATATTTATTGAATCATTTGGACAAGAAGCAAAAAAAAGGTATTGCCGATATATCCTATATCTCAACACAGAATTTACAAGCCATCCAGCTACAAACTCTTCAAACAGTTAATGAAGCTCATACCATAATTAAATCAACCAACACCGAAGTTAAAACACAAGTTGAAGAAATTCAAAAATTAGGAAGTTGTCTAGAATTCTCTGCATTGATAAGAGCAGCAAAGGGTGATAATAGCGTTAACATTGAAGAACTAAAATATGCTGGAATTAAGACAATTGACATAATTATGTCTAGACTGAGTAACGACAACAACAACAACAGCAATAGAGGAATCAAGGAATCTCTGGAGAGTGCTCGCATAAGCTTGCAAAGTAAATCCAGCTAATTATAATAACTGCTAGCAAAAATAACATCTAAACCCATTCATCATTTTCTGCTTTTGCATTCTAAGAAGTAGCGATCTGTTGAAATTCAAATGTGTAATACGATACGACACACATTAAGTTAACGAAAACATGAATATCAATAAATGTAAGAGATGATGATAATAAGTCAAGTAAGATTTGTAGATATAATAATATATTCATTTCAAAAACTTGGAAATATTATATATATGAATCGCACCCAACTCCAATTAATTCATGTGACTGACTATTTGAATAATATATAGTATGGCATGATGATAATGACATAAAAGAAGATATTAAGACTACAATGATTTTCCTTTGATGCGTATCAAATGCAATTTAATTCATAAATTAATATCAGAGAATAAACGGTACGTGTTAACTACTAATACTTATGGATGAAGCAGGTTTTTAATGGGTCTTATAAATAAAAACATACTTTTCAAGAATAGTCAATGAATATACTATTGATATAAGAAGTTAATTCGTCTCTTAACTGAATAACCTTTGCTCGTTCATATCCATCAAGATTAGTATATAGTAAAGCATCTAATCCTTCTACAAGATATTGGATGTTTTGCAATGTTAGAAGGGTCCTAATATTAGTGCGTTCTTCATTTAGTTGATAGATTCCTTGTTCTTCTTTACTGCTTATTGAGTGAATAGTATTTTTAGACAAGGTATTACATAATATTATATAATTTCTACTTATTATGAAGTTGTTTATTATTTTATTTTCCTATCCTCTATAAAAAATCAACTATCAATATGTCTCCAATTGACGTCTAAAGGTTCTGCTTGAATATAGACGACGCTTAACTTTCATCATCATATTATGGCATATACGTAAAAGATAAGTCCTGTGTATAGTTGGATCAATTTTACATAATGACGGCATACATATATTATTCTCGGTAATTCAAGATTACCATAAAACTATAAGATTAAGAATTATCTCCCTTTTTATAATGGCAATGATATTCCCAAAAGAGATTAGGTTCGAGTCATTTAATGAGTAGTCATAATGAATTTTCATACTTTGTAGAAATATGTGAAAATATTCGTTCAACGACTAGTAAGAATCTCAAAGTAAGCATTCTTTCTGAATATCTTTCTCGCTTGGATAATGATTCATTACCTATTGCCATTCTGTTCTTATCAGGTAGAATCTTTCCACGTGGCTCCAGACAGAATATAAATGTAGGATTTAGCATAATCATGCAATCCCTTTCTGAAATTGCAATGCTAGATGCAAGGGAAATTCAACAGATTTACCTCGCACATGGCGATATGGGTGCATTATCAGAATATGCAGTATCAAAAAAGCATATATTTTCACTTTTTCGGCAACAGCAACTAACATTATGTTTTGTATATAATCAACTCAAAAAAATTGCAGATACTGTAGGCTCAGGGGCGGGTAAAAACAAGACAAAGATTTTGACAGGACTACTTATCGATATGTTGCCACTGGAAGCAAAATATCTAATAAAAATCATCAACGGCGAGATGAGGATTGGTTTGGTTGAAGGACTGATCGAAATTGCGATTGCGAAAGCATTCAATCAGAATATCAAAATTATAAGGGAAGCTATACTGGTTGCTGGAGATATTGCTCAAGTATCTATATTGGCAAAGAGAAATTCATTAGATAAAGCGATAATAAAACCTCTTACTCCTCTAAGTTTTATGCTAGCTGATGTAATGTTTACTGCTGAAGAGATAATCAATTATTATGAAAAACCTTTGATTTGCGAGTATAAATATGATGGAATAAGAGTACAAATGCACAAGTTTGGACAAGAAATTAGAATGTTCTCTCGCAAGCTTGCAGATGTTACAAATGCATTTCCCGAATTGGCTGATGCTGCATTGGCTGTGACTGCTACTGCTACTTCTTCTTCATCGTCGTCATCATCATCAAACATAGATTTTATTTTAGATGGAGAAATACTTGCTTTCCGAAATAACAAACCATTGCACTTTCAAGAACTCCAGAAAAGACTTCGCAAAAAGACTGCCACAGAGCAAATCATGGCAGAAATCCCAGTGATATATACTGTCTATGATATCATGTATTTTAATGGAGAGGCCATAATCAAAAAACCCCTTAATGAACGAAAAGAAATGTTATCATGCATAGCATTCAAACAACCAATCATTAATTCAAGTTATAAGATTGTAAATTCAGAACAGGAAATTATTTCAATATTTGGTGTCAGCAGAGATATTGGTCATGAAGGGCTGGTATTGAAAGAACCAGATTCGCACTACCATCCTGGCAAAAGAGGCAGATATTGGGTAAAGCTGAAAAAAGAACTTGATACAATTGATGCGGTCATATTAATTGCTGAATATGGTCATGGAAAAAGAGCAGGTACACTATCAGATTATACATTTGCTGTAAGAGACGAAAAGAACAATAACAAATTAACAATTATTGGAAAGGCATACTCTGGTTTAACTGATGAAGAAATAGATGATATGACAAGTAAGTTAAAGTCACTTATGGTAAAGGATGAGGCATATAAGATAATAGTAAAACCAGAAATAGTTTTAGAAATTGCTTTTGACAGTATCCAGAAAAGTGACAGGCACGACAGTAGCTTTGCATTGCGTTTTCCTAGGATAAAAAATATACGCAACGATAAGACAGTTGCAGATATAGATACACTTCAAAAAGTAGAACAAATCTATAAAAAGCAGGTTTATCTGATGGATAATAAAATTGGTGTTCCCTAATTAAATGTATTAAAAAATATATTCTTGAATAATGATGACTAGAAAAAAGAAGAGATATCTATCACTAGCAATGATAAAGACACTCTAAATCTAATTTTTAATTTCTCTCTGATGATATTTCTCCTCAAGTTACTCCTCTTACAGATCTACCTTAATGTGTAGAATCTGTTGTTATTTGGCAAGTAGTCAGAACTCCATTAAACAAGGACGAGTTTCTAATAGTGGGATGCATTTATCTATAATGGTGGAAGGATTTCAATAATTCATTCGTTAATACTCTAAGTATTTTGACAATCTTGATTAAATGCAAAATTAAAGCCCTTTTCTTGTTTTGGATAGGAAAAGTCGTATTGGGTCTGAGAGTCTTTTATTATCTCTAATTATAGGTATAATTGTTATTATTATGACAAATTCTATATCCGCACAAGCGCAGCAAGGCAATACAATAGGTATAAAGATCATATCGCCTAGTAAAGGTCAACAAGTTCCAGTTGGTGAACTTACAATATCAGGAATATCTACAGATAATGCTACTACCGATTGTACAGTATATGCTGATTGGAATAACTTAAAACCATTTCAAACTGCTGTAGCAACAGGTCCAGATGGATTAAATGATTATTCAAAATGGAATTTTACATATACACCTCAATATCATATAATTACAAATGGAACAAATGAGCTAACTTCTAAATTATCTTGTTTTGATGATAGTAATAGTGGTAGTACTACTAATGTAACAAAATGGAATAGTGTAAATGTCACTGGAGGATCTACTACTACTACTTTAACAAAACCAGAATCTACTACTTTAACAAAACCAGAAACAGATGTAAAAATTACGTCACCTGTTGCAGGTCAACAAGTTCCAGTTGGTGAACTTACAATCACTGGTACATCTTCAGATGATGCTACAATGGATTGTCAAGTATATGTAGATTTGAATGACCAAAAACCATTTCAAAAAGCTATAGCAACAGGTCAAGATGGAGTAAATGATTATTCAAAATGGAATTATAATTATACGAGAAACTATAATACAATTACAAATGGAACAAATGAGCTAACTTCTAAATTATCTTGTTTTGATGATAGTAATAGTGGTAGTACTACTAATGTAACAAAATGGAATAGTGTAAATGTCACTGGAGGAACTACTACTACTACTACTTTAACAAAACCAGAATCTACTACTTTAACAAAACCAGAAGATGTTGTTCCACCGTTTATATTTTCTATGCCGCCAGTTGAATAATATGTTGACAAGCCAGAGAGGCTTACATTTATTGTGCGCATTAATTCTGTAAGAAGCATTCTGAAAGATATATCCACTATATATCTCTCTCCTAATATGACACTAGAGAATTTACTAATTCACATGTTCATCCTACAAACTGCAAGTGAGTAATTTTCAGATTATTGAGTCAACGAACCATATCTCTCTACTAATAACAGAGCAGATCAGCATATAAGTAAGAATCATATCAGTAATAATAATAATTTGGCTTTAGATGCCAGTGTCTTCTGATATGTTAAATGAGTTTCAAAATGACGTCCATTCATTTTCCTCCATTATACTGACTGACTATTCTAAAAGTTGGAATCGTTCTGCCCATTAGTAAAAATCACCTTGTTGGTGGAATCAACTGCATGAGGTTTCTTTCTGACAATGAGAATCTTCTGCTGCTGTTCTTGCTAATTCCATCATTATGATGGTTTTTGTGGTTGCGTATCTTTATATCTAATATGTTATTGACTTCTTTCTTCTTGTTGTTTGTAATTTCAATACATTTGTCAAATCTTGGAAGAAGGATTTTTTCATATAGATATGATGAAGAAAAAGAAGAATAGTGGTGATGGTGATGGCGGTACAAAGATACTACTATTAAGGTGTTGTTTGTTGCTGTTGATGATATTTTTCTTAGCGAATTTATAATTTCTTTTATCATCCTTTCTCCTTCTTCAATTTTAATTTGTGGATCGCATACAAACATATTCAGCAAATCTGAAATCAATATTACTTTTGCTTCTAATTGCTGAATAACCCTAGGTAATTCGTATATGATCAAGTCTGTCAATTGGTAAATTGTAAACGCTCGGCTTATGACTATACTCTGCAAAACCTTTTTTATGTCTAGTCCATACTGCCGTGCAAAGTTTACATACCGATAAAATGAGTCAGAACTATTGTTTTTTCCTCCAGCATCAATAAAGATGACTTTTGCAAATTCTAATAATTTACGCTGTCTTTTTAAGATTAAAGCACGGACGCATAGTCTCATAAGAATTGCGTTTGCGCATCTTGCTTCACCGATAATACATACACAATCTTCAGTTGTGAGAGTAATAGAGGAATCTATCTTTTCAATATCTAAAGTAATTCTTCTTCTTCTATCTTCAATATCATAATAGGCTGTTTGGAATTTTGGAAATAATATCTCTTCTGATGTTCTTCTTAATAATAGCGAAGATGATAAATGCTGCTGCTCTTCAATACTGTTATGCTCTTTTAGTTTCAATTTTCTTATTAAATTCTTAGATGATAATAGAGAACCACATTTTAGACATTGTTCTGTTGTTGCTGGCATCAATACTATTTTTTTGGTTATCAATAAGGCTTTGTTCTTCTTCTTCTGTTTTCTTTAGAAGTATACCACATTTTAAGCAAAAATATTGCAAAAGTTGATGATTGTGCTGTTGTTGCTGCTGACTACCACTAAAGCTCATTAGGAAATTGACTTTACCGTATAGTACCTAATAAATATTGTATTATTAGGTACATATATAAATCTCATTTTATAGATTATCTCTTTCTTTCCCTCTTACTAACTAACTACTAAATTTAAGCTTCCATATTAGAATCCTGTACTCATTTGTCTATACTGCTACTTGACAGAGCTTTGCAATCCATTCTGACAATGCAAGTATTTAGGAATCGCTAACATTATCTACCTACCATTTCATGCTTTTCATTTCTTATCCACACTTTATACCAATAATAATGCCAACAACTACTATCTTGAATCTTCAGACCCTATATACCACCTATATAGGTCGTATGGAGGAACCTATACTACCGTAAGGTATAATAAATGAAATTCTTTAGATGGTTAATACTATTCTAATATGTCTCCAGACAAAAGAGCTCCAAATTTTATTCTCCACCATATTATTATAAGCAATAATATTGTCGTAGATCTTGGTATAAGGTATGAAAAGGTTTAGCCAGTTCAAGTTAAAAATAGAACTGATACTATTGTTTGCTGTTGGAGTAATTCTTCTTCTTGATTATGCTTTTCAAGCTTATTATAGTGTTTTACATGTACAAGCACAACTACAACAACAACAGTCATCCCCAATAATAGGTATAAAAATTACATCACCCATTGCCGATCAAGTTCCAGTTGGTGAACTTACAATATCAGGTATATCTACAGATAATTCTACTACTGATTGTACAGTATATGCTGATTGGAATAACTTAAAACCATTTCAAACTGCTGTAGCAACAGGTCCAGGTGGAGTAAATGATTATTCAACATGGAATTTTACATATACACCTCAATATCATATAATTACAAATGGAACAAACAATCTTACTTCTAAATTATCTTGTTTTGATGATAGTAATGGTGGTACCGCTAATTTAACAAAAAATTATAGTATAGATGTAATTGGAATAGCAACAACAATAAGAGCAGCAGAAGCGGCAGCAATGTCTACTCAGGGAGAAGTACAAAAGCAACAACAATTCTCTGCTATAGATAATAACAATAGTCTTATAAACGGAATTTCGAACACAGACAATAATAATGCTACTACTTTAGATAATGAAACTAAAGTAGTAGTAGAAGAAGAAGAAGAAATACCAACAGGAAACAATAACGTTTCTAAACCATCAATTCCAATGCCTATAGTTGCAGAAAGTTATCTCAATCCTAATACGGTTAATGTAAATATTACATCACCGGTTACAGGTCAACAGGTTCCCGCTGGAAATCTCACAGTTACTGGAATATCATCTGATAATTCAACGACTGACTGTCAAGTATGGCTTGGTTGGAATGAGCAGAAGCCATTTCAAACTGCTGTAGCAACAGGTCCAGGTGGAGTAAATGATTATTCAACATGGAATTTTACATATATACCTCAATATCATATAATTACAAATGGAACAAATGAGCTAACTGCACAAATATCTTGTTTTAATAGTAATACACTTTCTAATATTACGAAAAGTTATAGTGTAAATGTCACAGGAATAATAGAGTCTTCTGAACAATCATCATTAACAGCACAGAATGTTTCCTCTTCTTTACCTTCTGTCAAGATAGACAATAATGATAATAATAGAACAGCAACAGCAACTCCACCACCACCACCATCACAAATCATTCCTTCTGTTCCAACAATATCGCCACTTCCTTTACAACCAGCTATAAAGGATGACGAAGAGAAAGAACAGACGGAAGAAGAACAACCTGAGCCAGAACCAGAACCTGAACCACAACCTACTACATCACCAACAGAAGATGATAAAACAGAAGAAGATACAGATGAGGAAGAAAATACCAGTGAACAAGGAAAGGAGGTAGAAGAGATACAAGAGGAAGAAGAAGTACAAGAACAGCTACAACAGATACTAGAAAAAGTAGGAAAGGTAGAACAAGAGGTACAACAAGAGGTAGGAAAGATAGAAGAAGATATACTAGAAGAAATAGAAAGTGGCCTAAGATAAGAATGATAATGATGTCATATACTATCACAAGAACAAACCTAATGTCATGGCTACACATATATAGAACAACAGCTTCTCTCCTTTCTTTATTACCGATTTGTTTAAAATGCAGCTAGATAGCAATGGTCCTAATATCTTCTTTTATTGTTAGTAGCAAAGATATTTTTTAACTATATTGAAATTATCTTATTATACTTTGTATTTGATAATACATGAATTCGTCTTCTTTCTCTTAGAACTCATACCCAAAGAGGATCATATAGAACATATGATGTAATTCTTTAAGTTTGGATTTGTATAGGCAGTCAGTAAAACTTTAATCTAACATCTTATATACATCAATATTGTAATAGTAGTATCGAAATAACACGAAAAATATCAAAACTGAAGTAATTTATGGTGTTGACAACGTAATTAATGCAGAAGTACAATTATTCTCTAAAGCAAAAATAAAAATTAATACCTGCATGAATTATACACGACCACCATTAGCTATTTTAATTGAACCAATAAAGAAAGCTTTTCTTGATGCTAAAAGTAGAGGTGTAAGATTAAGATATCTTACTGAAATTACCAAAGATAATATTGATTATTGCAAAGTGCTAACTACAATTGTTGATGATCTACGCCACTTAGATGGAATTAAAGGAAATTTTATGATAAGCGAAATGGAGTATCTTGCCCCTTTAATTTTATATGAGAAAGGAAAGATAGCCTCACAAGTTATATACAGTAATTCAGAGGAAATTGTAGAACAGCAGCAATATATCTTTGATACTCTTTGGAGAAAAGCAATACCGGCTGAGCAAAAGATTAGAGAAATAGAAGAAGGAATAGAACCAGAGATTATAGAGACTATTCGAGACTATGTTGAAATACAAATGCTTGCTTTTGAGCTTATAAAATCAGCTACATATGAAATATTGGTAATATTTTCTACATCCAATGCATTTCACCGTCAAGAGCGTGTAGGAACAATGGAATTGTTAAAAGAAGCAGCAGCAGCACGTTGTGTTCACATTAGAATCTTAACACCTATGGATGATATAATTAAAGAGAAGGCACAAAAATTCAAAGAAGAACAACAACAACATCAGCATCATCATCAAATTGACATTAGAAATATTGAACATCCTTTACAAACTAAAGTTACGATTTTATTAGTAGATAAGAAATTCTCCTTAGCTGTAGAATTGAAAGACGATACAGAAGAAACTTCTTATAAAGCAATAGGCTTGGCAACATATTCTAATAGCAAGCCAACAGTTTTGTCTTATGTAACAATATTTGATACTCTATGGAAACAGGTTGACTTGTATGGAGAATTAAGAGATTTATATGAACAACTCAAAATTCATGATAAGATGCAAAAGGAATTTATCAATATAGCAGCTCATGAGTTGCGTACTCCTATTCAGCCTATACTTGGATTGGCTGAAGTTCTTAGTTCAAAAAGAGGAAGAATAGAGCAATATAATGAATTAATAGATGCCATTATCAGAAATGCAAAAAGACTGCAAAGGCTTACAGAGGATATACTTGATGTTACTAAAATAGAAAGTCAATCATTAAAGCTAAACAAAGAAAAATTCGATATAAACAAAAAAATATTAAATGTTATAAATGATATCGAAAAGCAAATCTCCGATCCTAACAAATTAAAAATATTATTTACAGAACCAAGGGAGGCTATATTCGTAAATGCAGATAAAGGGAGAATATACCAAGTTATTTCTAATCTGTTAAGTAATGCTGTTAAATTCACTAAAGAGGGAACTATTAGAGTTGCTACACAAATCAAAGAAGAAGAACAAGACGATCAAAATGATGATCGTGGTGGTGGTAGTAGTAGTGGTAATAAGGTTGTTGTTATCAGTGTCAAAGACACAGGTTCTGGAATAAGTTCCGAAATGTTTCCTAGGTTATTTTCAAAGTTTGCTACAGAATCTGACAAGGGTACTGGATTGGGATTGTTTATTGCCAAGAGTATTGTTGAAGCTCATGGAGGTAAGATATGGGCTGAGAATAATGCTGATGGAAAGGGAGCCACTTTTGTTCTTAGTCTTCCAATGTCAATTTAAAGACAAACCATCAATGATAAAAAACGACTACATAGCCACATATGAAAAGAAGATAGAACTGTAAAAGATAATGATGATAGTCAATGAAGCTGATATTAATTTAGGATCCTAAAGTAGAAGTGTTAATTAATTAGCATTTGTACTTTCTAAAGAAATGTGTTTAACGCATAAAAGTATCACACATTATGTGAGAAAAGAAATATAAAAATATATGTCAAGAACAATGAGCATCGAAATAGAAAGACTCATCTAATATAATGGAAGATATTTAATGCTCATTCATATTCTATTAAACATGCTTATTGTTATCTATGCTATGTATGGATATATTTTGTATAAAATTTTTGGAAGATGTCTTTTTTTACTTCTAATGGAAAGATGATAAAAGATATCGGCACAATAAGTAGTAGTATATTGTAGCACCAACATTTCATAGTATGTAAAGAAGGTCTTATCAAGAGAATCAATAAATAATTGATGGATAATGTACTTCAAATCTTTGAAGTTGAAATTATTGCGTCTAGATAGTTAAATCTACATTTCTATATGAGTCAAGGCAGATTCTGAAATCGTCGGCATTATCAAAAGCTTAACCACTAGCAATTGAATTAATAAATAATAGATAAAGAGAGATTATTATTATATACAATACACTCTCTCTCTTTTTTTAATTGATTGGAAAATTGAAAGTAATAATTTTGTTCTTTGTTCTAATTTGATCTTCGTAGATCAATTTATTATGTCCTCAAATATATGAATAATATGGCTTACCAAAATCGATCTAAGGATAAAATTAATAAGTATAAAGATAATTGCCTCACTATTCTGTCCTTATCGCCAAAGATACGCTATGTAGGCATAATAAATAATTTTGGACAAACATTAGCAGGACAATTACGTAAAGGCGTGGTACCATTACTGAAGCCGGATGAATCTAGGAATGAACATTTCATTGAGGCAACAAGAAATAGATTACGAAAGGAGTTTGAATCATCCATTGGTAAGACTGTGTATACATTTACCGAAAATGAAAAGGTTAAAGCGATAATACTATCAAATGAAACTAACTTTTGCTATATCACATTTGATAAAGACACAGAATTTGCAGATATTATGGGAATTATTCAATCAACGAAAAAAATTATTTCATGAAGAAATTTGGTGGCTATCTATTCTTCTAATAATATTCTTTACCAACAACAATAGTGATAATAGACACTATAATATGACTATCAATGCCAACAAAGCAGGAAGGCTTTTATTCCTATGACGATCTTTTGAATGGTATCTGATCCTTGAAACTACAAACAGTAATATAAAAAAAGAATACCTATTAATAAGTTTACACCCTCTACATTACGAATCACACAAAACACATTATCATCTCTATAGATTAAACAATTTTATAGTCTGTTGATTACAATGAGCATGCAGAGTCCAGATTATTCTTCTACATATAATGCTAATATCTCTGCTTGTATTGTGTCTGCTTTTATTATTCTATGTTAGTCTTTTGTTATTGTAAAGCTTCAGGTGATATTGTTAATATGTGTGCCAGTTGCATTTACATTGCTGTCTAATGTTATTATCGATATAAAACTGAGTGTCATTTTATTTTAGAGAAACAATATATTTATTATTCTATTGTTGAGCCATATTTCCTTAGAATTATATGTTTGTCTCCAGTCTCATAGGTCTTTTCAAATTCTATTTTGAAATTATATGAACTAAGAAATTCTACTACTGGTCTATAATTATTCAGTCCGTGAACCTCCATCAAAAGTGCAATATCTTTACTTTTAGATAGCACATTACTAGCTCCTTTTAGCACTTCAAATTCTGCTCCTTCTACATCAATTTTAATCCAGTTTACTTCGACTGCTTCTTCTTCTTCTACTCCTACGCCACTTATTACATTTAACTGCAATAGAAGATAATCTAGTGTGATAGCATCTATCTCTACAAATTTTTTTCCTGTTCTTTCCATTAAAGTATGATATATAGTATAACCTGATTCTTCATCTGGAACATAGAGTTTTATTTTTGTTTCTTTAGAATATGCTGCATAATTCAAGGGTATAACATTAGTTAATTGATTTAGTTTAATATTACTATTTAACATTTCAAAATTCCCAGGGTGAGCCTCAATAGCAACTACTTTTCCATTTGCACCAACTCGCTTTGAGCTTATTATTGTATAGCGGCCTATATTTGCACCAATATCTACCACTACATCGCCTTCCTTAGGAGTAAAGTGTTCTATTATATCATCTTCACGGATTGTCATATTTATGATTTCTTCTTTTTTAATCGGACAAAGAACTTTGTAATTGTATTTTGGAACACTGATTTTTAATGACACAGGATTTCCTAACCTCAAGAACTTGATAGCTTTATACAAGAAACTCATGAAGTAAAATGATGGACCAAAAGAATCATTAAAATGAATTCCTCGTTTAACGTATAGTCTATCTCTCCTTTTCTTGCCTAGAGCTATTTTGATTGAAAATCTTATACCCAAATAAATAATCTTTAAAAAAAATAATATCCATTTATCTAATATGGGCATTACTCCTACTGGTTCTTTTAGTAACCAAGAAGTAAGTCTTTCCATATTGTGTCATCTTCAATTGCGTACAAACTTAAACCTTTTTAATTCATTATCGACTTTTTCGATAATTAGCGGGCCTCTTCTAGATAAACCCTTAATCATAATCTTATTACAACATAAACTGATTGTGATTAATTGGTAAGAGAACAAATTTCAGAATATGGATAATTAGAAATAAAATAGCAGTGAGTTAACTTACTGCCAAGTTTTTATTAATAATTATAATACCCCGATTTTTTGCTTAATTGTCCTAAGAAGTTAGGTCTCAAATATAATATCTAATTTTCTCTAAATTCTGGAGACATAGAGTCTGCTCTTATATATATTATATATATGCTCTTTCGTCCCATGCTCTATAGCCTTTGCCATAATTTCATCTTCTGTCTCTTCTTGCATAACGTAGTGAAGTTAAATCCTGAGTCATGACATGATAATGTTTCCACGTTATTACATAAAGTATTATTTCACGTAAATAATACAATTGAACATCACTGAAAGTTCTATTGAGATACCTCTGCCTAAAGAAATTATCGCTAATAGCTTTGATATTAAGGGCACAAAATCATTCGATAATTCTATCAATAACTGATGCTTCATTTATTATCACTTTATTTCTGCCTAAAACAGAGAAAGTACTATTACAACATCCCTCACTTATAATAAAAGAAAGAGGAATATAAAAATCAATAGTAATTTCAAACGGAAAACTTAATTAATAAAACAAAGGAGGTTAAAGGAATACTATTCTTTTGGTGAATCGTTAGTGATATATAATAATAATATGCCTAAAGTTCTAGAAGAATATCTTAATAATGGTTCCATTGGAGGTAGGTATTAGGAGTGATAGAGTTCAATAACATCTATCAAGAAGATTGCCTAACCTTCATGAACAAACTTAATGCTCAAGGAAGAAGAGTAGATGTTATTGTAACCTCGCCACCATATAATATAAACAAGGAATATGGATTATACAAGGATGATAAAGAAAGAAATGAATATTTGGATTGGCTTGCTGATATTGCCAAAAGTTCCCAATCTATCTTAAAGGAAGATGGTTCATTTTTTCTTAACCTAGGTAGAATACCATCCGACCCCATACTACCTTTTGAAGTAGTTAATAGATTCTTGAATTCAAATTACAAATTACAAAATACAATTCATTGGATCAAGTCCGTCTCTTTCGAAAAGGAAGATATGGGTAAAAGTAATGGATTTCGTAATGATTATGTATCTATAGGTCACTTTAAACCCATAGTTAGCGAACGCTTTATAACTGATCTTCATGAGTACATATTTCATTTTACAAAAAAAGGTAACGTAAAATTGGACAAACTAGCAATAGGTGTACCTTATCAAGATAAAACTAATATTGGAAGATGGAAATCTGCAACACAGGATAAACGAGATAGAGGTAACGTTTGGTTCATTCCTTATCCTACTATTCAACATGAGCGTCCTCATCCAGCTGTGTTCCCTGAAAAGCTACCATATCTTTGTATAAAGGTACATGGAATAAAATCAGATATACTTGTTTATGACCCATTCATGGGAATAGGTACCACTGCCTTAGCATGTCTTCGTCTTGGTGTAAACTTCATAGGAACAGAGATAGATGATGAATATATCAAAGTGGCAAGAGAAAATATAACTGAGGAAACTAAAAAAGTAATCATAAGAAAGAAAGATGAAAGATAAGAGAAGTTAGTGATAGAACTATAGGAAGATGAAGATATGTTGCTTGGAGATAAGAGACCCGAAATTACCTAAAAGCATAACCGGTTTAACGTTTTTTTATTATGACATTCTTTACAATATTGATAGAAGAAAAGGAAGGAGGGCCGTTGGGAATAAAAAGAGAGATGAGAAATTAAAGAACTATGGTTCATTGATAGGGCAAATTTAAAGTTAATAGATAAGGTAGCATAATAACATATTTCAAATTATTTTTTACTTCTAAGAATGCTAATCAGGCTTGCCTGCACATTTTATGTTATTATATAACTACCATCTGGTTGAATACATATAAAGATGCATTAATTTTTTTCAGTGAATTTAGTTGTCCTTTTAAGAGATAGAGTATGTATAACAAAGTTTTCAAAAGATTATATTGAGCTTACTAATACATTAGTTTGTATATCAAAAGTAGAGATACAATACCAGTAATAATAAACCCTATTCCTGCATAAATTAATAATCGTTTTCTTAGTTTTGTTTGCATCTCTATAATAAAAAAAGCAACAGTAAATTACTGTTTTTCTTTTCAAACCCAAATCAATGTATATGAAATACAATTTATGTCGAAATACCATTTAGTATTCAATCTTTATAATCATTCTATTTGACTGTATCATTGGTTAGGCAGAGGCATTCTTTTGTCCTTATCTTGATAAAACTGGTAATAATCGTACTTATACTATAGAAAAAACTGCAGTGCATTAACCTTTCTTCTTAACATGAGTGATGACAATACAATAGTGTATAAACTATGAAACACCAATCTATAGAGTAGTGATGAAATGAATCATATTCAAACAATAAATAGTAATAATGCAATAATGCTGACTGTGCTAATAATGCTATATTAATCAATGCTCAACAACAAATTATATCCAGTTAAATTTCTATTTCCCAGAGTGAGATCACGAACTATTGCAGATGCCAAACCAGAACTACTACAGCTTACATCACTTCTACACAGTACAATATTCAAAATTGAACCTCTCAGAGAATTACACTTTAAAGTATAAAAAGAAAATACTGGCAATAGGCTTGACCATATTACTGACTAGATAGAGATAGAGAAGATACTTCAAGCAATTTCAGATTTAGTGCAATCGCTCTAGTTCTTTTTTACTATTATTTTAATACAGTCTTTCTGTGTAATACTTTTTTCTATAATCAGAAGACACTTTAGTTAACAGAAAAATCCAATCATGTTAGTTTATGTAGTAACTTTATTTTTGCGTGATGCTTTCCATAATTTTAATTTCTGCATAATGCGATTAATCATAGATTTAAGATTCATATATTAACATTTCATCTTTTCATTTTTAAAGGCTTTCGATCATTGATATCACAAGTGGTTATTGTTTATGGATTACCAGTAGTGGTGAAGTATTTTAAAATTCTTTGATATTGTTCTAATTGTCTTATAATATTATTCTTGCTTTTATACTATAACTAATATACTTCGAAGAACCCTACTTTTGTTATATTTACGTGGCTACCAGAGACAATGATCTATTTGCAGATTGGTCAGGACTTGTACACATGCCAGTATACTCTATTGACAGAAAAAACTAGGCTATTTGAGGGCAATATATTCAGACTATAGATTATCATGCGAGGAGTTATCAAATTAATAATATATTTTATAAACTCAGCTGCGAAATCGATAACTAAAGACAGCATTAAACTAAGAATCATGGCATATGAAGCAAATTCAAATATTCTTATTTGAAGATAGAGAATTATTTGAAATTCTCTGAGTGCTCGCCAGGATCTACTATAGGACATAAGCCATTTTATAACAGACTCTTGAATTTGGTTATTATGCTACTAGAAATAGATTGGCAGCTGGAGTAGCATTTATTTCTAGTATTTTATTTTTGCTTTCGGGCTATAAGGCAAACTTTGAAAATTGTAGTTTATTCAAACATGAAATTGAAATCTCTTCTACAAGTGATTTCTTGGTTAATGCTTTAACTCCAATTGATAATGCTCTGGCGATTCTGAGTCGGTTCGGAGGAATATTGGTATTGATTGGATCAGCATTATTTGCTGCAAATAGAGTAAACTAGCAAAATTTTGCGTGATGTTTGGCACAGGACAGAGTCTATTGACCGTAGGAATGCATTATTATTTGAATTATGGTCTGGTAGAGATTATCTTATGGAAATAACTATCTAACATGGCTAACATCTTGGGCATTGGACATGGGATTTTGTTTGCGCATTGTATGCTCCATTTATTTCAAAGAGTAAAGGAGATAGAATTGTTAGCAGAGTTTTCAAGTTTATCCTAGGAAAAAATATCTATATATTTAAGTTAAATAAATGTCACTCCTGAGAATATGTAGAAGGTTCAAATTATTTACAGATATACAGAATACCAAAAAGAGAAGATCAAAGAAAAACGAGATTGATTAGCTTAATCCTGATTCTACCCATTCATCAATAATATGCAGATTTAATAATTAAAAGCCAGCAGGAATTGAAGAAATCTATATGATAACCAGTTGGCGAGATATCTCTCACTGTTAAAGACGCGAGTACCAAATATGTTAAAGTATATTTAATATACAAGATAGAATTGTCAAGATGATAAGCTAGTGCGACAGGAGGACAGATCATTACCGAAAACACAAAAACAGTCATCGAAATTAATTGGAATTAATTTTCAGGGTTTTGGTTCTTCTGCTTTTCAGAATAGAATAACACCAGTTCCTCCCTTTAAATACATTGAAGATTCCTTTAAAATATTCTCAAAGAATGGTATCAGAGCAGTTAGAGTTCCATTCTATTGGGAATCCTGGGAATATAGCAAAAGCAATTGTTGTGATGACTTGAATTCTATTGGAAAGGCAGGTGATAAGTATGGAATTATGTGTCTGTATGATAATCATCAATGGGAATGCTCCTCGTGGCTTGGACAGGGGATTGGTATGCCTAATTCATTGATATCAACACTCTATGAAATGAAAACTGGACAAATTCTGAATCACAGCATTAAAAAAGATTTCTGGAACAGATGGTGGGATCGTGAAATAAAGACTGTCGATGGAGTAGATGGCTGGGATGCACAATTGGATTATCTTAAAAACATTGTAAAGTTGCTACAAGACCGCAAGTCTACAATGGGTTTTGAAATATTAAATGAACCAGAAGTATTTAGAAGGCAAGACTATTGTAAAGTAGGAAATTATCACGAATACATGGTCAACGAATTAAGGAAAATAACAGATAAACCACTCTTCTTTTCTTGGGTCTTATCACATACGGTAATTGATAATCCCTTCTTACAGACAAAAGTAGCTCCAGTCACACGTAGCAATATTATATATGATGGTCATGCTTATCCTCCTTCTTTCTTTAGAGTACTATACTTTCGAGTAATTGCTTTATTGATGAGAAATATCACTCTATATATTGGAGAGTTTAACTCAGGTTTTGAAAAAGGTACCATATTGACACAAAAACAAATCTTCCGATATATTAGAAGGTTAAGCAATTTCTTAAATTATGGATGGGCATTATGGAGATGGTCATACATACCTGACCTAAATATTCCTGCATTCAATCTTGCTAGAATAGAAGATAACAGAATACAAGAAGGAATTTATTTTAAATATTTTGTAAAAGCCATAAATGAAATAAATTCATAGCAGTCGGAAGTAGTGGAAAAGGAAATGCTTTGAAGTATGTAGGTATACAAATGTGGTATTATTAGTTTAATATTATTCTATGAATCTACTATGAATCTACTATGAATCTAGAATCCCATAATCTACCAGATTGTTTCTTCTTTCTTCTGATTCTTAAGTGCATTATTGAATGTCACCATCCGTGTTTTAGAATAACTCGGCATGAGAATTAAAAGACGATGCTGTAGTCACAGAGTCACACTAATTATTTGTGCCTGCTGACTCATCGACATAATCATATTTCCTCCCAAATCATACCCATAAGATGAATAACAAGAGAATCAGTAGCAGTACAACAAGAAGATTAGGAGAGGAAATAGGAGGGAGAATAAAAGATAATGTCTCCTATGAGTTGTTATTGTCATTGATATGTGTGTATGTGTATACATATGGTCAGCCTATGATCTCGTTATTGTGAGTGAACCAATGTTGAAACGTCATGATGAGATAAGATACAATATCAATACTATCAGTGCTACTATGAAATAGCGAAGAAGTAATATCTGAAGAATATCCCATGACACAAAGCAAAACAGAAGGAAAGCAGTATAGCAGTAGTGCTAGCCGTTATTATTAAATAACAAATTTCTCTCCTATTTGTGGTTATTTGGCTCGAATATCCTACATCTTTAGATTAATTTACATTTAAGTAATTACTGACTTTTCCTTTAATTTATCGAAAACTTTTAAAATTATTATTATTGGGAAATATCTATTTCTATTGCTACCCCTTTCTCTATGAAAGATCGAGCATTTTCAAATGGCAGCACTGCAACATCTTCCTCCTGGAACGGTCCATACTTTGTCATATCCACTCCCACAAACTGTTCCATAGATTTGATAAATCTGACAACTATTTGTTTAGAGCGAATTTTGGTCGAAATTGATTCCATAACTTTAGGTCTCCCATTAATAGTTGCGGCAAGGATAGCATTTCTTCTTTTCTCAGACTCTTTTTCTCCGTCTAAAATGTATTTTTCCTCATCTGTAAGTTTTGAATAATCCACTGCTGTTTCTGCTGATGGTGAAGATAATATTTCGCCTTGGTATTCCATCAACTTTTGGTGCCGACATTCGAGCAATAGTTGGGTGGATTTAGATATCATCTCAACCATTCTATCTCTAATTTTTGCATCTATTCCCTCATAGACTTGCCCTTTTATATTACCAAGCATAGTAGCAATATTTTGGTAAGTGTCAAGAGGTATAGATTGCAATGTAGGAATTTGGATTTCTGTCAATAATAAATTGTATACATCCTCAATTGTTAATGATGTGTTGGTATTGTTTCTTGCTTCTGATTCTTGATCTTCTCTTATTGTTGTCACGATTTGTGATTTATCCTCCTCCTCTCTTTTTCATTTTCATAATCTGCTTGATAAGTCTTAATTAAAGGCACTTAAATCTATCATAGAGAGATATCTTAGTTGCCTTATAAAGTAATTGATGGAAAGATAGAACCATTAACATTTACAGCTGATGAGGTTATACAAAAATTAAAGGATGAGAAAATAAAGTTTCTCAATCTACAATTTACTGTGATGAATAGAAGATTCCATCATGCCACTATAGTAGCCAATATTTTTCGTAAGGAAGATTCTAAAGTCGATCTACCGAAGCTTGATTGTTCTTCAATTTGTGTTTTTTACGGAAATTTATGTGATCTCTAATTATTAGGGGCCGCGCCAGCTACCCGTGCAACTATTCCTTGGATTGAAAAGATTCTACTGCATGACTAATCTGCGATATTTTAAGCGGCAGCTCGTCTTTGTAATCCAAAAGAATAAGAAAATATCTTTTAGTCAATAATAATTACATTATCAAAACATGGTTCTTAGAGAACGGGAATATAAGAATAGTTTGCATATACCTTATAAACTTTAGAACATATTATAGATTGTGAGCAGCGAAGAGAACGACGCTGAAAAGAAAATTGCAAATGAAAAAGAAGAAGAAGAAACAATTAGTAGGAATTCGAAGAATGTTGATGACAGTAATATTATAGTAGTCAGTCCATCAGACACTGGCTCGACTGTATATGAAGATGATCAGTCATCAGCCGAAGTAGAATCAATTTCTACTAAAGCCAAAGAAGCTGGATTGTCTCTCAGGCAGCTTATTTTAGCATTTGGTAGGAAAGCTAAAACTGCGACAGAGGTAACCTCCAAAGAAATTAAGTCAAAAACTATTGACGTTGCTACGTCAGATACAAAAGATATTCAAACTTTGGGAGCAAATGTAGATAGCATAATCGCAGCATTCGAGGATACTATGGATGAAATTCATAAAGAAGATTATGATGCGCAAGAAAAGTTGTTAGCAGGTTACAAAAAATATATAGAATCACAGGTTAAAGTTATTGATACAAGATTAAAGTTGGCAAAAACGCTTAAACGGGGAGCTTAATCTCAATAAAATGCATTCCTAAGATCTCCTTCTCTTAAGGTAAAGGATAATAAAAAGGATAATTATTGACAGTTATTGACAGCATCCCATATCATTCCTCCAATTTTATTTAAATGAAATGGATATGAAAAATTACATGAAAATGACACTTTCATTGAGACGTTATTAAGTATTATCTAATTCTATCACTTGTTTCAAACTCAATAATCCCATAAATATATATCTATATATCTATATATATATATTTTCAGAGAATTTCCATAATCAGGAACTAATCAGTTAAAATCCTAAATGATGATTTGGCTTTTTTGGATCGAATTATTTCTTCATTACACTTACTTATACAATAAAAGTTGAAAAGCATATGATGACTAATCCGTTGCTAAACAAAGATATTTGTGCCAAAGAACTACAATCATGCAGGATTTTGATAATTAGATTAACTAGAGTAGAGACTAAAGTAGATATTGAATAATAATACAAATGTATACTGCTATCGATATCACATCAAAGAGATTATTTCAATGAACCGATAGTCATGATTACACTATTATCACAATACAAGAAAATGATTTATTGATTAATGAAGAGTTTTCAAAACAGCAATCATAGAAAAAAAGACTGGTATTTAATCATTAGTTTGGATCACTAACAATAACATATGATGAGAAAGTAAAAGAAAAAGAATAACGATTTCTTTAATACTAAACATTATTATTCATATATAGTATTTTACGATTGAATATTAAGCATATGACAAAAATAGACCAAAGAAGAAGGTATTTTCAAATGCTCCGAGAATTATTAAGAATGACAGCAGTAGCAACTTTTGTGATAGCAATTCTAGCTTTATCGACGGTAGGATTATCATATAATGCATTTGCATATCATGGACAGGAAGTTCTTCTTGCCTTAGACAGCGCACAATTCATACCTCGGTTAAATACTACTGAAGGAT
>DASQRW010000042.1:0-2128 GCA_035642715.1 Nitrososphaeraceae archaeon
ATGTTTGATACAAGTATTATAAATGCCGCAGCATCAGCTCAAATAGCGACAGCAGATCTAGAAGCAGGAGAATACGACTATCATTGTTCTGTACATCCATTTATGACAGGCAAAATAATAGTACAATAGTAATAATAATAACATATACCATAATACGACATGAAAGCTAATGATATTGTCATACTCAAAACATTGTTCTTATCCAAGGAGTAGCAATCCAAGATGTCCAGTTGCGATCTACTCCTGCAGCAACTATTACCAATGCATTAATCATTTGATCAATGATAGTTTTTAACTAGTATGGCTTAAGTATACCAATATAGAATACTCATTCTAATAAATATTCTATTAGAGTACTTTGAATACGATCAACATACAGAATTTATGCGAGCGAGATTGTACATACATATTATTATTAGGTTCGTGCAAATATGTAAGTCAATTGGAACATTTTATTTTTTAAGTTTTATTTATTTATTTGCATTTTTTCAGTTATTTTGAAATTTCATGAATGTTAGCAGTGTGTTTTTTATTAATATGAAATTATAATTGATATATATTGTAATTATTATAAATAAGGTATATTTTCATAGAAATATTTAAATTATGTGTTAAGCAATCAGGTGACAGATGGCATTTTTAGAGATTAAGGGTTTACATGCGAGCATTGAAGGAAAAGAAATTCTGACAGGTCTTAGTTTAAACATTGACAAAGGCGAAGTCCATGCAATCATGGGCCCAAATGGATCGGGAAAGAGTACACTGGCAAATGTACTTTTGGGTCATCCAAAGTATAACGTTACGTCTGGGGAAGTTCTCGTTCAAGGACAAGGTATTCTAGATTTAGCAACTGATGAAAGAGCAAAAAAGGGGTTATTCCTTGGGTTTCAGTATCCGACCGAGATATCAGGTGTCGGCTACAGCCATTTTTTAAGAAACGCGTACAACACTTTGAGTAAATCATTACGCGAAGAGCAAAAGAACAGAGAAGTTTTCTTAACTGTTAAAGAGTTTCATGAATATGTAAAGAAGAATTTAGACTCTGTTGGACTTGATCCATCGTTCCTTGGTAGGTATCTTAACGAGGGATTTTCTGGCGGAGAGAAAAAGAGATCAGAAGTAATGCAGATGCTTGTCCTAAAACCGAACATTGCAATCCTCGATGAACCTGATTCTGGATTAGATATTGATTCGGTAAAGTCTGTTGCAGAAGCAATTAACAAATTAATTGCATTAGGTGCAGGTGTTGTTGTAATTACTCACTATGCAAGAATTTTGAGGTATCTTACAAAGCTTGATAAGGTTCATGTCATGGCAAAGGGAAAGATTATCAAATCAGGCGGCAGAGAATTATCAGAGGAACTCGAAACGAAAGGTTATGTTTGGCTCGGCTTAGAAGATAAATAAAACGACTTGACCAGTAATTATCTTTGATGTATTATTTACTTAATTTATGTATTATCTAACTAAATAATATATCTCTATTCGTGTTTTAATATTGAATTTATCAGATATATTTAAATAAAAAAAAGTAAGCATGAATAAATCAAAAGATGTTAAATAGTTGAATATGTTATGTAGTTGTTTACGAAATATCCTGATTTTCTACATGTATCCACCTATACAATATTGATATAGAACTGATGGGCACCATAGAGTATATTATCTCACATTTCCAGATTATCTATAAATAGAGGTAATAAATACGAGTGCTCGAACAAAAGATTTAGAATTAATCTGTATAGACCAAAAGTTCACATACCCTAATATGAGAATTTATAGATTTATCATCGACATAGCAACTGCTATTGTATAACAGTAGCAAAAATAGATGATGAGAAAGTAAAAGAAAAAGAATAACGATTTCTTTAATACTAAACATTATTATTCATATATAGTATTTTACGATTGAATATCAAGCATATGACAAAAATAGACCAAAGAAGAAGGTATTTTCAAATGCTCCGAGAATTATTAAGAATGGCATCAGTAGCAACTTTTGTGATAGCAATTCTAGCTTTATCGACGGTAGGATTATCATATAATGCATTTGCATATCATGGACAGGAAGTTCTTCTTGCCTTAGACAGCGCACAATTCATACCTCGGTTAAATACTACTGAAGGAT
>DASQRW010000043.1:0-3777 GCA_035642715.1 Nitrososphaeraceae archaeon
AGATCAATAACTAGCATTAGCTTTATTGTGTTTATTGCTCTGGTTATTATTACTTTCCTTGATTATATTTGCATTATCCTCATCACCAATATACCTTTGCTATGTTCTTTTTTTGAAAGTAGAGAGAATTAAAAATAATGAAATAGATGATGCAATTGCTATTGTAGAATCATCAATTACGGAAAAAATCCTTCCACAATAAAACGGCATTTATGGCTCCAATAAACTATGTGGATACTAAAGTGCTAGAATAAAAATTATTATCATTATTATCTTTCATTCATTTCAAAGCTATTGTTGTTGTATTGGTTTTTCATTCTTGTTCCTTCTTCCTAGATCTGAATTCTAGTTCTACTCCACGTTTATCATTATAATTAAAGGTAAAAGCTTTATTTGATAAAATAAGAAAGCTTGACATTTCCTGTTTACGTACGTAAGACATCAATCAAGCAGGTATGACATTGTAGTAATTGTTCTTATCTGAACCATCTATTGTGATTTAAGTTAGTTCTTCCCTTGACGCAAGTAAGTGTCAATCTGTTTTGATGTTGTCCTGTCTGTTGGGAACTTCTCTCGGTCTGAATAGTTTAGATCTATGACCACATATTAGGTTCTCATACCATATTAGCTTTGGATATGTTATGTCTTCTTGGGCAGAGACTTCAAAGCAACTGTTTATACTACTAATATCACGTATGATTTTATTTTATGATAGCTCTGTATAATTGTACCTGAGTTCTAAAGTATAAGTGCAGGCTTATTCTATATAAGCAAGTTTAAACATGACTTTATCCGAGACTAAGTCGCCTGGATGGATGAGACTGGCACAAATTGGATTGGGAATTGTAGCCATAATTCTGTCTTTATATGTACTTGCTTTCCCTACGCTTACTTTGGTAACTGTTGCACTTTTGCTTGCGGTAATTTTGTTTGTAGTTGGGATCGAGAGAGTAATAAGTGGATTATTTCTTCAAGGAAAGCACCACTGGACCAATATTGGTCTTGGCATTCTAGTTATTATATTGTCTCTTATATCTATGGCTTTCCCTGTCGCGACTGGTATATTCTTGTTAATATTCCTTGCAGTCGTTCTGCTTTTTGATGGTATATCTAGGGTTATTCATGGTATAGCCGATAAGTCAAGTAACAAAGCATCAAGGATATTTAGTATTGTCGCTGGTGTGATATCAATTGTCTTGTCAATCATGATAATTGCATCTCCTTTCCTAGGAGCTGTTTTTATAAGCATATTGTTATCAATATCTCTCTTGATAGTTGGAATACAGATGATAACATCAGGCGTATTAGGAAGACGAATAGTCGTGAAGAGGTAAATCAGCTGACTGTCTTGCTTACAGTCAATGTTTGTTCTCGACCAACGTTGATATATGTTACTTTGCATTCATATCTTTTGATAGGATAAATGTAAATGTTTAGTTCTTTCACTTATCCCAGCAGCATTTGCTACTTTTGCAGTACATTTCACAGGGTCAAATAGAAGCTTTAATGTCTAGTTAAGTGCTAATAATCTAATCTAGAGTTTCTACTAGTATTATCTAACTATTTCATACATTGCTATTGCATTCTAAGTATTGGATATTTGGGTGGTAAATATGGTTATTTGTACCGCTTCCTTGATTTCTTAATTTCCAATGGTTCGCTTCATATACTGCCTGGATCTCACAGTCAGAAATGGTGCCTGATCCAGGGTGGGGTCGAGTGGCCATAAGGCTATCGTCAAAGTTTGCATGGCCAAGACCAAGAACATGACCAATTTCGTGCTTAGCTATTTGCTCAATTTGATCATTATTAAATGCAAAGGGAAATGCTCGATCATAAATAGTAACAAAAGACTTAGTTATAAGTCCGTATCTGTCAAAAAAATTCCTGGTCAATCCAGCTACATCACTTTCTCCTTCTCTAAAACTTATCTCTATATCTGCGTCATATCTACTTTGTACTTCACGGAAAATCAATCCTTCTATTCTCAGATCCCACTCCTCTATAGCATCATAGACTGCTTCATTTTTTATTATGTTTGAATCACTATTTTGAGTGCTAACACTATCTTGGTTGTTACTGTCATCATCGTCCTCTCTTATCATAAATGTAAGTTCTTCATCAGCAAGTTCTTCTCCCCAAGTACAACATATACTAACCACGTGACGGCCTGTAAAATCCTGGAAATTTGTATCATAGTCATCAAAAAACCTACTATTATCTGTTGTGTTGTCAGTAGAAGTTTCCCATATCATAGGAAGGAGAAAAATAGATGCCATTATTGAAAGTACCATAAAAACAGTTGCTAAATGAAAATAAATATTGCTACTGCTACTTTGGACTGACATTTTGCCTCTTAATATGCAGGTAGATACTGTTTACTAGCTGGTAAAAATGTAATATTTTCTTACTCCTGACTTTCGTTTGCTGATTCACAGTTATAGGACATAATATAACAGTACACACAATTAAGTGATAGGTTTACTTTGTCTTGCAAAGATATCTATCCAGGTGATGAGTTTCTAATTCCTGTTAATCTCGGTCTGTTTCTAATTCCGTTAATCCATATTTTGCAGCAGGTGCGTCATTTAATGTTGGATCGCAATGTTTAATCTTTGCCATTTGGAGTATTAGATGGTTAGAAGATATTTGAGTGGAATATGATAGTATAGGGAATTTCTATGGCGGCTGCTATGAGATTATTTATCTTTATTTATTTGTGATTTGTTAGTTTAAAAGGCTTCCTAATTCTCCTTTCTAACATAAGAACTTCTCCTATTCTGCCTCCGGCAGACCAAATGCAACAATGCCTCCTCCTGAGTTGAATCAATCTGTAAAATATGAAATGGACTTTCATACGATAACCTTTGATATTGATAAGACGCATAATAATATCTGTCAAGTTTAGTAAGACATCGTATAAACAATGATTTAGCCGAGGCCGGAAACATAGCGATGATGTACAGGTTTACAGGAGCATTTAACTGGCTGGGTTGCGTATATATATTTAGCATAAAGACATATGAGCAATACTGAAGAAAAGAAAAATAATCAGCCAAAAATTACAACTGGTAATTCAAATGCAGAATATGTCTACATAATTGAGAATCAAGAGGTTTGGTTTATAGATTATATTGTAGGAATTGCATTTAAAACACCTATAGACTTTAGGACTATAAACAGATATGGTATTGGCCTACTAGAATCAGGAAGGTCATATACTGAACTTTATGATATAAAAGATTTTCAAGATTATATGGAAGAGAAGGTCGGCCAAGAAATTGATGTAGAGTCCTCAATAGATCCTATAACAAATCTAGAGAAGGATGATAGAAGGATAATATTCCGTACCTATAAAAAAAGTATCAACGACACCAGGTAAAGAAGCCCGCTTATAATTTTTCAATAAAAGATTGTGCTAAGGAAAAGAATAGTTTCCTATTAGTAGTATCTTCTTAAATTGTATCTATTCTTTTACTTTGAAGTCAGTAAAGGCTGTTGTATTGGTTTTTCATTCTTCTACCTCCTCCTCCTCCTCCTTCTTTTTCGGTCTAAATTTAACTCTACTCCAGATGCTATTAAAAATAATCGCACATTCTACAATGAAGCTATATCTACGGTCAATGCGCCATCCATGATATGGTTTTCTAAAGATGGCAGGCTAGCATTTGTAGGAAGTCAAAAAGAATCAGTAATGGATGTGATAGACACCATATCAAAGAAGAGTATTGCTGTAGTCAATTTAACAAAGGCCGATCCAATAGGATTTACTCCATT
>DASQRW010000044.1:0-4539 GCA_035642715.1 Nitrososphaeraceae archaeon
CATATAATCTTGATATACATGCCTTATGACATTAACTCAACTCAGCTATATGTTATACAAATCATAAACTTTGTTATAATTAATAAAGAAATATTGTATGATGAAAATTAATTCATAAATTAATAGCAATTCTTTTGTTAAATTCAACAAAACATAAGATTAACTCTCTTGCTCGTCTGGTTGGCTATAAATTCTGTTTTCATATTTATTGTTGTTATCATTATTTGCACTTAATATTCTATTTAGTCTTTTTATCAGCGTTTCATTTTCAATTGGCTTTTGAATATAGCAATTGTTATCTAATGCAGGAAATAGTTCTTTTCTAAACTGCTCATAATCCAATTCACCTGCTGTCAGAAAACATACTTTAACTTTATCATCTATCTTCTTTATTTGTCTATATAATTCAAAGCCATTCATATTTGGCATTTTAATATCAAGTATTAAGAGTTCATACACACCAGCTTCCTTATAATTCTCCAATGCTAACAGAGGATCAGCAAATGAATCGACTTTGAATCCATTTTCTTCTAAGTTTATCTTTAATGTTAAATTAAGATCAGGTTCATCGTCTACTAATAAGACTCTCTTGTTCATTATTGATCGACTACCACTTTACCACTTTTACATTTTGTTGTCTATTGATAGTTGGTAGAGTAAAGTAAAAGGTAGCTGCTTTTTCTCTACGAGTATTAATATTAATATTTTCAGACCGTATCTTGCCATCATGAGCTTCTACAATATTTTTAGCAATAAATAGCCCTAATCCAGTACATTCAAAAGACTTTGAAGCAAACGTTGAAAATAGTCTTGGCAATATTTCTTGGTCTATTCCAGTACCTGTATCTTTTACTTTAACAATAACTTGAGTATCTTGAATCAACTTTAATCTACTTCTTAAATATATCGTCCTCAGATTGGAATAATATGCCATTGCTAAGGTTGAACTTTTCTTTGTTTATCATCATGATCATAAAGTTTGAGGTTACTTAACTATTTAAGTAAAGCCGACTTATGATATATTGGCATAACTGTCTATAATATACAATGTTCATCTTTATCAAACATTGATTTGTCATTCGATAGAAGAATAATGTAATAGAAAATAGACCTAATAATAAAATTATTACAATGTAGATATTAGCAATGATAACTTTGGTATCAGCTTCACCAGGATTTATTATTATTGGAATTTATCAAAGGATGATATAAGATGCAACGCATAAACGATGTATTTTTTAAAGATAAATTAAGGGAAATATTTGTTCTATTAATGCTGTAGTATAATTTCCAAAGTGGCCATATTTTGCCATTTTGTCTCTTTGTATATTAAATTAAATTTATGCAGCCCCTTTAATCTCCAGTATTGTCTATACATACTAGTTACCACTGGCGCTCTTAGTTTTAATGCAAGGGTCACTTCTACTATACTCTTCTTTTCAGAAAAGAGTTTGTAGGCTTTGGAAGATAGCTCTTGATCTTTATACTTCTGTCGTTTTGACTCTTCCTCCTTTATGATAGCAAATATATCCGAATTGACATCCTTTCTATATTTGCTATTTCACACCTTGTCTTTCCGTGATTATAGTAAAGATTGATAACCTACTTCTTTCTTCGCTGATTGTCAATGTTCTTTTACATATAATATAAGACAGAGGAAGAAGAATTAGAATCTTATAAATTAATGTTGCACTCACCATTAAGAATATCTTTGCTGTTAAGATCTAATATGATATTATGATATAGGAAAATGCATATATTATATTTATTTTAGAATTCTCTACTGATGTATTAATATAATAAGCATACGTTACTTTTCTTTTGTGAAAGGAGTAATTTTTGATATGGATGGCGTATTAGTTGATGCAATGCCATATCATTGTAAAGCTTTGCAGATTGCCATCAAACGGGAGACTGATATGGACATTGACGATAGGACAATTTTTTTACTAGAGGGAATGCCAGCTGATGAAATGATAAAAGAGATTTTCAGACGTAAAGGATATGACAATAATCCTTATTATTTTTCTATTGTAGATAAAATTCATAATCTAAAAAAGGAAATTTTAAAACAGATATTAGTAGTCAAACCTATCGATGGAGTAAGAGAAGTAATAGCCGAATTAGATTGTTTAAAAGCTATTGTAAGTGGCGCCGCAAGACAAGAAGTCGAAGATATTATTTATAAAACTTTTGATAGAGAAAAATTTGACGTAGTGATTACTGGTGATGATTTAGAAGAAGGCAAGCCAAATCCTGATCCATTTGAAACTGCATTGGAAAGAATGAATCTAAAACCGCAAGAAGCATTAGTGGTAGAAAATGCTCCATTAGGAGTTCAAGCGGCAAATAAAGCAGGTATTGAATGCATTGTTACTTTAAATAATTCAACTCTTACAATATCAGATTTTAAAGGCTTAATAGGAGAAGATAGAGTATTTGAAAGTACACGCTCAGCAACAGAATTTTTGAAGAATTGGTGTGCTTCGAATTAACTATCTTTATATAGTTATATATATATATAAATATATAATTTACTCATTGTTAGGTTATTGTATTTTTATTGTTTCTGTTTATACTATCAATAAACACTTGATAATTGAATATAGCATACCCTGGATACATACATATCTGAGCTTTCTCTTCGCGATTGTATTTAATATTTTATTTCTATAAAATATATGTCAAGTTACTATCTGCTTTTCCTTTAGAAAAAAGATTCAATTATTCCTCTATAAATACGGACTATTAAAGATGGCCATTTATGATCTCGGTAACCACAATCGATAGCTATTACACTTTAAAGATATTGTAATGTAATTCTTTGGTCATATTATAAATTTGTTGAATCTGAATCTGTTAGGATTAATCCCGTGCATATCATTGAGTTCACCATCCTAGAAGGTGACATTCTTTTTTTACTAAATCGAATTAATTAATGATAAAAAATTGTATATTCAATTCAGGCCATTTCTTGATGATATCGTTAAGCCAACAACGTGATGTACTTCATAGTTTATAATATGAATAAAAAATTCCAATAGTCCTTTCTGTTATTCACTCATGGCTATTCATAATCAATTTTTCTTCTTAAGTCATAAATATTTCTTATGAAGAACTTTTGCGTCCCTCTCATTCTCATAAATATGGCTATATATATCAATACCATCATCATATTCTTCTCCTTCTTTTCACATAGTTGAACTAATAACTAAAAACTCAGTTCAGGCTTTCTCCATTATAAGGATGTATTCAAATGGATATGCCAGCCTATCTGATTTCATTGTAGCAATAAATCGACCTGTTTTCTGATCTCTTGTCAATGGAAGAATTTTGTTTGGTACTGGTCTCTTGATAATATTGTAAATATTAAAGCCTATTTTTGCCATTGTTTGTACAAATACATCTGCGTTCTGAATCTTAACTTTTTTAATATCTGTGTCACCGATTACTAGAGCTGTTCGGCCACCAAACTTCAAGACTCTATACATTTCTTCAAAACATTTCTGCATGTCAAAAAAATATTGTTCTACCCCATTGGCCTCTCTTTTATCTATCAAGTGAAGTTCATTCACTGTTGTTTTTCCAAGATCGCTATACAATTTAATATCAGTCATTTCTTTTTTTTGCAGAGATCCAATAAATTTAGTTTTAAACTCTGAGAGCTTTTTAGTATATCTCAACCAAATTGCAGTCAGCTGATGAAGATCAGCATATTCATATGAAGTAACATAAGGGGGACTTGTAATTATCAATGCCACAGAATCATCATTTATTCTCATTTTACGTGCATCAACATTATCTACCATACAGTCTACTTTCTTTTTGTTCTTCTCATGAAGCTTCCAAAACTGTCGATTCTTTTTTAACATTCTCTGCGTACAGAGAAAGAAACTGCTATATGCATCATTAGTTGTTTTATTCTTATCTATTGTGGGCTTTACTGATTTCATCATCCATCGTGAACATCCTTTTAGAATATTTGAGAAGGCACAAAGTAAAAAATTTCTAATATTTTCGTCTTCAGAAATTATCATGATCCCCGATAGAATAATATCTAAATCATGCTTTTGTTTTTCAGAGAACCAGTAATCTATTCTCTTATTTTCAGAAGAAAAGACTGCTTTAGAGTCATCATCCTTGATCAAGGATAGTGTGTGTTTATTTTCATCTATAAGAAGAGGTTTAAGTGTTCCTTTTAATGTATATATTTGAGCTTCCAGATATTGAGGATCTATCGGGGTAGTTTTAGCCTTTGTAATCATCACAGCGACTGGATTGATATCGGTTCCATACGTTCTTCTATCATTGACAATAGATTCAACAAGAGTGGTTCCAGAACCCATAAAAGGATCACAGACAAGTTCTTTGACTTGGCTGTTCTCTTTGATCAATCTTGCTGCTAACTGAGGAATAAATTTGGCAGGATATCTGTGATAGCTATGAGTAAGATAAGACGTTTCAGATCTATCTATCTCTCTAAATGACCATGAATCATCCACTTTCTCTGATTGCAAGTATGCATAGCCTCTGTAAATC
>DASQRW010000045.1:0-2460 GCA_035642715.1 Nitrososphaeraceae archaeon
GAGAGAAATGCAAATGCTCTATTTATTTACAAAACTTGTCTATGATTCAATTTCTTCTTTTCTAAGAATATCTTCATTTGGAAATAAACTCATATAATCAATCAGTTACATCTATCTTACTATTACTTTTAAGAATTGAAACACCAGTCACACAGGAAGAGTGGCGTATTTCCTAAATGGTCAAATTATTAATTTCTAATAGCTCACTGGCATTTGTTAGTCCTATGTTGAAGTAGAGACCAAGAATTATTTCTTGGGCCTTATATTCATGTTAATTTGTCCCACATACCCTTGGGTCCATTCTTTTTTCTACTTTTAGTTTTTATTAATAATATTTTACTCGATAAGGAATATGTAGCTGCCAGTAGATAAGAGAGAGCATTAATTATAATATCAACTCTTGATTTAGTGAATTAACCTCCAGAGCTTCTGAACCTCCAGTTGCAATAGTGATGACAAACTACTACTACAAAATTATGACAGATATCCACATCATGACCTATTAGATGGATATTATTAGACACTATATTTCAACAGAAATCACTATCAATATTTACTCCATATGTGACAGGATTATCAGAGATTCTCTGAATTCAAATACCATTCAAATTCCTTAATTTCTTCTATATCTTCTTGCAATGGATAGTAACAAAATAACTACTAACTTTTATCATCCTATAAAATATGCTCTACTCTGTATGTATATATTCTCTTAACACAATTGATTCTCTAGCATAATTTTGCTTAAAGATATATATACTGTGGAATCTTTGATAAAATAATCACAAGTTATTAATTAAAAGAAGTAATACTGCTCTGTTACTAGATATTCTGTATGTCTTTTCTTATTCTACTATGTTTTTCGTTTTCTTGATGCTCATTTGCAATAGTTGGATCATCAAATACTAAGTTGCATTCCTTACGCACCTGTACTATCTATACCATCCAAAGATTTATCATTAATGCTGAAACAATTGAAATGAAAGAAGATGAACATATGTGGCAGTAATACTGATTAAACAGGCATTTGACCATGCAAGACGATTAGTAGAAAAAAGAAGATATGTGTTCGATGAGAAAGATATATGGAGCGAGCATCAACCGTCTGCAAAAGAAGAGAATGAGCATATTGAAGAGAATGGTTTTGAGGAATTTGGGAAGTGGTATTTAGGAGACGACACAGATGAAAAAGAAGATACCAAAGGACGATATAAATTCCCTTATAGCGATTTTGCCAAAGTACATCGCTGTGGAGTGCTTGCTGCAGAGAACAGAGCCGGACAATATAAATATAATGATATTGAACAGGCAGCCGCGCATCTGCATAGCATGATTGATGCAGCAGCAAGAAAAGATGTCTAATACTATGCCTGAATGGTTTAATACAATTTAAATGAACTAAGTGTGTATTCCGTGAGAAAATGAAAAACATGTGACAGAACCAGCAGATATAATTGTTATATTTAATATTATACTTATTATTAGTAATGATAGCAAGAAATCACTCATATAAAGTAGCGGTTGCTATCGCTGTACTATTTGGAGCTAGCGTACTAATAGTGGGGAATGTAACTCCTTTTGCTTTTGCATCACCTTCCAGTGCTGGAGGCCAAGGAGCGGCTAAAATGCACTTGGGAGAAGCTATAAAAGCCTTACAGGCTGGCGATACAGCAGGTGCAGAGCTGCACTTGGGAGAAGCAGATAAGGTTCTACAGGAAGGAAATGCTAAAATGCACTTAGGAGAAGCTATAAAAGCCTTACAGGCTGGCGATACAGCAGGCGCGAAGATGCATGCACAATTCGCTCAAGACAGTTTATAGTAACACCATAGCTATAAGAAAAAACAATGACGTAAAAATTAATTATTCTCTTACTTTTTTGCAACAAGCTTAATACACTTCATGATGCGGTAAGATCAAAAAGGGATATGAGATGTAGGAACAAACCGATCAGTATCATTTTGTTGATTTACCTCGCCATATTACGACATTCCTCAGCACACTTTCGACATGCTTGTGCGCACAATTTGCAGTGTTCCATATGTTGATGTTTATCACACTCATCAGCGCAGGCATCACATAACTCAGCACAAGAATTGCAAGTTTGTTTTACATACTCACTGTCTCGTGACATCAATTTGGAAGCAGTCCAGCAAACAGTAGCACAGTCACGGTCTAATTGAATAATCTCTCTAGCATCTTTACATCTTGTTCTCTAAGACAAGAAGTGGCACATAGTTCACAAGATTCAGCGCAGTCATTGCAGGCATCTATACAGCTTTGATATTTTTGATTTTGAAGTACTTTTGTAGACATATTGCTAAGGATATTGGTAATTATTGTTTATTACAGGTGACCTTTACAAATGCAAAAATCATCATGACAAGACAGATATCATATATTATATCTACTTTGACATATAAGATCAGTAATGCCATATCAGCTGAAGGACACGGATATA
>DASQRW010000046.1:0-83923 GCA_035642715.1 Nitrososphaeraceae archaeon
ATTTTTGAATATTCGACTAAACCTCTATCTTCTGCAATAGCAAGGTATCTAATTAATTGTGAATGTGATACTGATGCATTATTCATAATAGTAGTTTTATATTCCCAATTAGTTGTTGCACAACGCAATATGGATGCCATAGTTTCAATCTCTGATCTATTCTTCATAACATTGACCTATTTTGCACAATGAATTTTTTTTGATAAAAGAATGTTAGACAATGTATGACGACAATATAGTAGAAATAATTATGACAATAGGTCTAGACAGAATTCTTGTATTTCTTAAGTCGATTCCCGGATCGACCTTGCAATGTGGGCAGTTTTTTTGTCAATTATTTAGATTCAGAAAAAATGATTAGATAACTCTATTACTACTAAAATGATAAAACAGTAAATTGAATTCTTCTTAGGTAAGTAAAAAATGTATCAAGATTGTATGGAATTAATGCTAACTTTGGCTTTATTTTCATGGTTACTAGATAGTTCAACAAAAAACTATCTTTATCCGTCAGTCTATTACTGAGTATGAAAACTCTGCGCAATAACATTACTGAGAATTATCAACTGGAAAGATTTCAAAATCCTTTCATGCGTCATTACTAAATGAATAACTGGCAGAAATATTGAAAGTGATTTCATAAGTAGAGTTGTGAGATATGACACCACAAATTGAGGAATTGTTGAAGATACCATACCTAAGGAGAACGTATGAGTTATATGGCAATACTGAGGATTATTACAAGGTTGTATCGGGCAAGCGACCACTGTATATTGGAGGAGAAAATAATATATTTCCTAGAAAATTGGACGACGACTTTTTATCAACAGAAACGCTAGATGACATGATCTATTCTGATGTTGATGTAGCAATTGACTTTAATTTAAAAGGATATATCTCTGATGAAAGTACTTTGAAGACTATCAAACAAGCGTTAATTGCGATGTATTATAAATTAAATTAAGAATGAAAAATAAAAATAGTGTACAGGTGCAGCAAAAATAGTGTTATGATTTAAATGACTACTAAAGATAATCAGACAAACAATAGAAATAATGACAAGAGAGAAACATACACATTAAGTGTTGATAACCTGTCTAAGATTTTTTATTCACCAGCAGGCGGCATTGTTGTACTTAATGGTATTAGCTTTGGAATAAAGAAAGGTGAATTTGTGTCTATTGTAGGACCTTCTGGCAGTGGAAAATCAACTTTATTAAACATTATAGGAGCTTTAGACAGGCCTACCGTAGGAAAAGTCTTCATAAACGATATAGATATTTTTTCGCTCAATGATTACGAGATTGCTCTTTTGAGGAACAATTTGATAGGTTTTATATTTCAATCCTATAATTTAATTAATAGAACAACTGTTCTAAAGAACGTTGAAATTCCAGGAATATTAGCGGGAATGAAAAAGAATGAAAGAATTGACCGTGCATTAAGGTTATTAGATATTCTTGGAATTAAAGATAAGGCTAAATCATCACCTTCGAATCTAAGTGGTGGAGAACAACAGAGAGTCGCAATTGCAAGAGCTATTATGAACAATCCTGCAGTGATCCTTGCAGACGAACCAACTGGAAACCTCGATACCAAGACAGGACAGGACGTTTTTAATTTACTAAAGATGCTTTCAAACAAGTTTAGAAGGACAATAATAATGGTAACTCATAATCCGGATCTCTCCAAAGCAACAGATAGGGTTATCCATCTAAAAGATGGAATAATAGAAAAAGAGGCTATTAACTAGAATATGACCAATATAGCATTTACTTACAAAAGAGAGAAAAAGCAGGAGAATGCAATATCTTGTCGAATCAAAAAATCGTCAAGAGTATTTTTATATTCTCTCATCAGTACAATGTTACTTCTGTCATCTAATTGGAGTTTAACAAATTCAAATGCTCAGACTGACTTGGATCCTGCTTTCCAAGATTCCTACTGGACCGATGATGATATGATTTCTATGTCGAATACCAGCACTAATGATGCCGTCAAGAAGGAAGTAGGTCCTGGAGAAGGTACAGCCACACTTGCCGTCGTCCTTGTTAACAAGGCGCGCTCTGATATTACCGCTGTGAAGGGATATCTGAGTCTTCCAGCTGGGTTCAAAGCGATTGGAGTAATACCACCGGACATGGGGAAGAATATATCAGACTTATCAGAATACACAGTAGATAGTTATGATTCAATTATCAAATCAGGAGAAACATTTACTCTTTATTTTGAGATGAGTGTATTAAAAAATGCAAACGTTGGACCGTACATTGCATCACTTGATTTGGTATACTCAAAGGTCCTTGAAACTGGACAAATTACAGTAAAAAATATTGCAATACCTTTCCGTGTTACAGGAAAAGTTGTTTTGGATGTAGTATCAGAAAAATATCATTTAATCCCAGGTTCTTCTAATAGGGTAAATATAACTATTAAGAATAAGGGTACTGCTAACGCTAGTGGCGTCATTGTCTCAGTCAATGAATCTCCTAGTACAAGTAATTCTCTTTTGAGTAGCAATTCATCATTTAATGCTAATGGTGAGGGAATAGAATCTGTTCCATTGGTAAACATAGGAAATAATACATATGATATTGGTGTTATTCCTGCTAATAGAACAGCTCAAATAAATCCATCAGTTTATCCAAGTAATTCTGCTGGTGAGACAGTGCAGAATCTTGATCTACAAATATCATATGGAGATGCCTATGGTAACAGAAAGAGTTCTGATCAATCAGTTGGACTTGTCATATCTCCAAAACCTCCACGATCTGTTTTGAACATCGATGCAGGTGGATCTTCTAATAACCAAAATTCCTCCATTGTTCTAATAGCAGGCAAGATCCAAGAACTGGAGTTTACCATTGCCAACGAGGGCAAAATACCGGTAACTAATCTAGTGATCACCCTTACGTCTCAAGCAGATACAGTTAAAATACTTGGAAATTCGAAATGGACTTTTGAGAGCTTACTACCACAATCCAAACTAAATCTATCTACCAATGTCTTTGCATCAGAAGATGTTATTGGAAAGCCAATAGAATTTCCAGTGAAAATACAATATGTATCAGATGAACAATCAACTACAGAGACTATTGACCTAGGATCTTATGTAGATGGCGAAATTAGAGTAAGAGTATATGACCTTGGTATTAACATTATAGGTGATAGGCCAAATCTTGTTGGAACTCTTTTAAATGAAGGAAATACAGTTGCACTTTTTACAACGGTGGAAATGCTTAAACCTCCGATATCAGAACAAAAAAGTCTTGTAGGAAGCATTGCATCATCACAACAGTATCTTGGCGATCTTACAGAAAATTCTCCTTTACCATTTAGTATTCCGCTTACTATTGATAACAGTACTAAAGCTGGAACATATCCTGTCTTTCTTAAAGTTTCATACAGAGACAATCTCAGAATACCTCATGAATTAACAATAAATGGATCAGTCGATTATGAGCCTATAGAACAAACCACTGACGGAGGACAAGGCATCTTTGGAATTGGTAGTATTAGTAATGGTGATAGAAACATTTCTGCTATAATTCCTCCTATATTAGTTATACTAGTAATAATTATTATAATAGCAATTATAGTTGTTCTCAGAAAACGAAGATCAAAATCAAAACTTTCGAGGATTTTAGGTATAGAGAATAAGATGATAGAGAAAGAAGAAGAAAAAGAACAAGAAGAGGACATTGATTCTCTTTCAGACGGACCGACTGACAAAAAAAGTGACGGCATAATTGATGAGAGGAAGAAAGGATAGAGAAATAAGATGGACATAAAAGAAGTTTTCATATTATCATTTGATGCGCTTAAGGAAAGAAAAGTTAGATCAATACTCACTATTTTGATGGTGATGGCAGGAAGCAGTCTTTTGGTTGCAGTTAATGCATTTGGTGCAGGATTCACAGAGTTTTTTAATAATCAATTCAATAATCTCGCACCCAACATACTGTTCGTAAGTAGTGTGGTGCAAGATGAGGATGGTCCCCCTGTAGGAGGAGCGGGCGCACCACAAGCAGCAAAAATTACGTTAAACGCAGCTGTGATAAACAGATTAAATTCACTTCCATTTATAGATGAAGTTATTCCTTCCTATCAAGCAGATATCATGCTAGAGTCTCAGGGTGAGTCTAAAAATAATGCAGTTTTGTCTATAGATCCTCAAAAACTATTTGTAATTGCTCCGACATTAGAACTTGTAGAGGGTTCCACATTAAGACAAAATGACCCTTCTGCCATAGTTATAGCTGAGAACGTGGCCAATCCACCAGGAGAAACAACACCCTTTATTAGTTTAGGTCAGAGCGTCAGAGCAAAGTATTCTTTTGTAGATGATATAACAGGCGAGTCTCAGGAAGAATCAAAGAATTTTGTTGTAACAGGAATTATGGAATCTACTGGAAATCCAACTATAGACGACTCGGTTGTTATTAACACAGCCGCAGGCGATGCCTTCCTTCAAAAATCAGGTAAGTTTGATTCTTTATTTGTAGTTGCTCAGTCAAGTGAATTTGTGGATGTAGTAGAAGAAGAAATTAGAAGTCTTTATGGTAATGATATAGGAATTACCACTGTCAAAGCGATCTTGAAGACAGTTCAGGAATTTACTGGAGGGATTAACGCATTTCTTTTAAGTATTGCTGTCATCTCATTAATTGTAGGAGCAGTAGGAATTATAACAACACTATATACATCAGTTATCGAGAGAATTCGTGAAATTGGAACCCTCAAGGCTCTTGGTGCCCAGAAAAGTAATATTCTAGCTCTTTTTCTAGTTGAAGCTTTGATAATTGGTATTATGGGAGCAACATTGGGCTTGCTAGCTGGTATTGGCGGAGGGTATCTATTAACCAGAGCGGGCCCTGGAGAGGGTCCACCACTCGATCCCGTTTATCTTCCAGCGGATATGATGAATGTGTGGATGATTTCCGTTGGACTTAGTATCATAGCAGGACTTCTTCCTGCCTGGAAAGCATCGAGAGTTACACCTATTGAAGCTCTCCGACCAAAGTAGATACATGTGCCAGATAAGTTAGCGTTGTACAAGTTAGTGTTGTATAACCCTTATTTGCTAACTCTTTATTTAAACACCAGAAAAAACCAAATTATTATCAGTAAAAAAGCTATTGAGGAGGACGTAATTTCGATGAGTTCATGTACAAATACAACATTATATTAAAGAGAATTCATTTGATCCAAATGAGCAAGTATGCCAAAAAATAAATGATTTTGATAGAAATTAAAATTCCAATTCTTAAGAATTTCAGACTCATCCATTGGAGTAAGATACTTTCTTCTAGTTTTCAATTTCAAATTGGATTGTCATATATTCGAACAATTTGATAACTTAATCCTGCTAATATTTGATAACGAGATGCCTCAGGAACTCATAATCTTCGTCATTTCTAGTCTAAATATTATAGCCCATCAGCCGGCTCTTCCTAATCTTCATCAGCATCCCTCAAATTTTTAGTAAGTTATCCTTATAAATATAGCTAAATAATTGGAGGCTTTTGCCTTTAAGACAAAATTTTAACGCGGCCTATCCATCATTGACTTTTTTGGAAGAATGAGTGTTGCAGCTTTGCTATAGTAGTAGCTTTTCTCAAGTAATGATAATTATATATGGCAAGATTTAATCGGGTCAACAATAATATTTAGAGACACACATGATACACAAATGACGATCAATAATTATAACAGTATTATACACATATAGGCTTGTATGAGAGCAGCTCGTATCGTAAAAACGAAAGAGCCACTACGTGTTGATGATCTTAGGACTCCAAAGCCAAAACATGAACAAGTTCTAGTGAGAGTAGAATCAGCTGGCGTTTGCCATAGCGATCTGCATCTGTGGGAAGGTGGTTATGCAGGACCACAGGGGGTTTTTATGAAGGTTGAAGACCGTGGTGTAAAGTTTCCTATAACTCCAGGCCACGAAGTTGCTGGTCGAATTGAAGAAATAGGCGAATCTGTTACAGGCTTTCAGACAGGCGAGCGAGTTTTAGTTTATCCTTGGATAGGAGAAGGATTATGTCCCGCATGTAGAGTGGGAGAGGAAAATTTGTGTGATTTACCGCGAACGTTAGGAATATATCAAGATGGTGGATATTCGGAGCTTACACTTGTTCCAAGTCATAGATACCTTGTAAAGATCCAAAACTTGGATATTAATGCATCAGCGTCGCTTGCTTGTTCGGGTCTTACTGCGTATACTGCAGTTAAAAAGGCAAATGCACAGGCAAGTGAAACAGTAGTGTTGGTAGGAGCTGGAGGCCTGGGGCTGATGGCAGTTCAACTTGCGAAAGCTATGACCAATGCTCAGGTGGTGATAGTTGATGTTGATGATAAAAAACTGTCAGAAGCAAAGAGACTAGGAGCCGATCAAACAATAAATTCGCTTTCAACAGATGCAGTAAAAGGGATAAAGGATATAACGGGTGGAATTGGGAGTGAAATTGTTATAGATTTTGTTAATAATACTAAAACGGCACAAACTACAATTAATATGATAAGGAAACGAGGACGACTCATCATGGTAGGTCTCTTCGGTGGGGCCTTGGAGCTAAATTTGCCATTGATTCCATTGAGAGCATTCACTTTGACAGGTGCATATACTGGTAAATTTGCCGACTTGGTAGACCTGGTTGCTATGGCAAAATCCGGAAAAATTCAATCAGTGGTATCTAGGAAATATAAATTAGATGAAGTAAACCAAGCACTTGATGAACTCAAAGGTGGCAAAATTATAGGCAGAGCTGTTTTAAATCCATAAGAGACATACACTTTCAAACAAAGATAATAAATTAAAAGATTTCATATAGACATGGCAGTTTCAAAACAAATGTATTTGCAACTTCTCAAGGCAGAGTTTGATTGGTCTGTCAGCTGACTCTCTTATTATCTGCCCTTTAGCGAAACGTGATTTCTACAATGCAGATTAGCAATAGCAGTTAGCAGGAATTATAAAATATCTTTATCTTCAAAAAAATAATGATTGCTAGTTAGCTTAGCAATATAATTATTGTCCGCTTTGGTTAGTTGTTGTCATGTTGCCCTCACTTAATTCTGTGACACCAGATACTCCCATTGAAGCTTCAGGTGATGTTGTAGCATTAGTAGTGTTGACTGCGCTTGCCATTAACTCGGGTCCAGTGGCGTTACCAGTCATATTTTGAGCTGCTACATCAGATGCTAATACACCACTACCAACTACAAATAAAGACGATATGACAAGTAAGGCATATACGGAATTTGTAGATGATGAAGTTGTGTTGTTTGCTCGATTCTTCTTATTCATTCCTTAGAAGTTGGCCTTACATGAAATATATAAATTTCTATCTTCTATTCTCGATTTATGTTACGTTTTTTTTCTTATATAATAATAGCGCGAACCTATATTTTATAGACTTGCGTCAAACCTAAAGCATAAAATTAGTACAGTTACTGCTTTACATATAATAAAAGTTATAATACGAAAAAATCTGATTATATAAATGCTCACTTAATTAGCAAATGGAATCCAGATATAAAGGGCAGTTATGTTATACTTTAATAATAATATCCTTCATACCAAAGGCCTTGGTTAATAGATAATATAATATTATTATATGATTAAATTATGTCTTCTCTCAAGAGTAGTGTATAGCAAAAGACAAAATATTCACTATTGAAATAATAGGCATGAAGAATATAAAAATAAACTTCTTATAAGTATTAAAGACTTTAATAAAGCGTGAGCAGTGACGACGAGAGTACCATAAGGTCCCAGAAAAAAACCATAAAGGAATCAATTTCAGATACCACTACTGCTGAATCTTCTCCCTCAAATTTTAGAGAAGAGAAAGTAGTAGTAGCGACCCCTACAAATGCTGAATATAAAAGATACGAGGTAAAACCTTCTCTTGAAGAGGAATCTCTGTCCGCCAGGGCAAGAGACGTAGGACAATCTTTGAGAGACCTAGTTACGTATATGGGACGAAAAGCAAAGGCTATGACAGAGCAAAAAACGACTGATTTAAAGGCTCAAGCCGCTCAAACAGCTGATCTCGATATTAAAAAAGATGCACGTGATATTCAGAATTTGGGCTCCAATATTGACAATATAATCAATGTTTTTGAAGATATAATGACTGATATACGAAAAGAACGCTATGGCGAACAGCAGAGATTGTTAGTAGGTTATAAGAAGCTTTTAGAAGAGCAGATCAATGTCATTGACGCGAGGCTGAAGATGGCTAAGAGACTCAGACTGACATCGGTATAGGAGGAAAAAAACTTATTAAATAAAAAAAAGGAAAACAAGGCAGGATTATTCTACAAGTAACCTACTTGTTATATCTTTTACCACTACAGACTTTACGTTAACGAACTCCTTAATGCCTATTTCAGACAGTTCTCGTCCTATACCAGAATGTTTTATTCCACCAAAAGGAAGACGCGGATCAGACCGTACCATTTCATTTACTGAAACTATTCCACTCTGAACTTCTCTTGCAAGACGAATACCTCTTTCAATATTATTCGTCCAGATGCTCGCTCCCAAGCCAAATTCTGAATTGTTTGCTTCCCTGATAGCCTCTTCTTCGTTGTTCACGACAATTATAGGAGCTGCAGGACCAAATACTTCCTCTTTTATGATCTTCATTCCATGATCTACCTGGGAGACTATTGTCGGTTCGTAAAAAAAGCCATCCCTTTTAATTGAATTTCCTCCGGTTAAAATGCTTGCACCTTTGGTTTTAGCATCGTCTACCTGCTTTGCAAGTGCCTCTCTTTGGCTTTCACGAACCAGAGGTCCTACGGTTGTCTTTGAATCCATTGGTTCGCCTACAACTTCTGACTCTGTTTCTTCAACAAAGAGTTTAGTAAACTTGTCCACTATATCTTTGACAACAATGAACCTTTTTGCCGCAATGCAGCTTTGACCATTGTTCAGAAGTCTAGATTGAGCTGCCATATGTGCGGTTTGACTTAGATCTGCATCTTCAAGAACTATAAAAGGATCACTTCCACCAAGTTCCAAAACGAACTTTTTTAAATCCTTCGTTGCAAGTTCCGCAACTCTTCTTCCAGTATTAACACTCCCAGTAACTGACACAGCATCTATACCTGACTCTACAAGAGCCTCTCCTGCTCTGTAATCTCCAATTATTGACTGAAAGACATTTTCAGGAAAACCTGCGTCTTTAAATGCTTGTTCAATTTGCAGAGCTGTTCCCATGCATACACTTGAATGTTTTAGTATTCCAACATTTCCTGCTGTTAATGCGGGAACGGCAAATCTCATTACCTGCCAAAAAGGAAAATTCCATGGCATAATGCAGGCAATTACTCCGAGTGGTTCAAATGAGACGAAACTTTTACGAAATTCTGTTGGAATTAGTTCATCTCTTAAAAAAAATTCCGCATGTTCTGAGTAATAATCACAAACCCATGCACATTTATCTATCTCAGCGAGTGATTGTCTTATTGGTTTACCCATTTCCTCCGTGATTAATCTTGAATAATCCTCTTTGTTTTTTTTCATAACTCTTCCAAGGCGTCGGATATATGTACATCGTTCTGAGATATCGATCTTTTTCCAATTTTCAAAAGCAATCCTAGCATTTTTTGTTTTTTGATTGACTTCTTCGGTACTCATACTATTATAAGTTGCAATTGCTTTTCCAGTAGATGGATTAATTGTTTCAATTGTATTTGACATATCCTAGTATCGGATATTCATATATAATAACCAATTAGGTCTGGGAAATGAATTGTATCCCGCGGGCAGGATCTGCTCCAACATAGTTGTTAGCTAAGTTTGTTTGAGCCTGCGACTCTTCGGTTACTGCAAGTTGTGCGCCTAATAGGCTGGTTCTCGTGGTCAGCTAATGAGAGAGTAAGCCGACATCTACAGCCGAAAGCTCTACCAGGCTGAGCTACCGCGGGACAGTTCGATTGTTGTAGGAATTATATATAATCGTGACTGGCGATTAATCTAAATATCTTGCTACATCCATGGCAAAGTATGATACTATCCTGTCTGCACCCGCCCTTTTTATCGAGACAATAGAATTAACTTTAGCTTCTTCTTCTTCTATCCATCCTCGTCTCCCTGCAGCCTTTACCATAGCATATTCACCAGAAACATTCTGAACGGCAAGAGGAAATTTAAAAATTTTTTTTATCATGTAGATGATATCCAGGTATGCCATTGATGGTTTTATCATAACCATGTCTGCTCCTTCCCTAATGTCACTTTGAATTTCTCTCATTGTCTCTTTTGGATTTGTATATGCTATCTGGTAAGATGATTTATTCAGTTTATTATAATTGCACTTGTTTGAAAAAGTAGCCGATCTGAAAGGTGTGTATAGTGACGAGTGATACTTCGCAGAATATGATAAAATTTTAGTATTTTTAAAACCATGCTTATCAAGTGATCTCCTTATTGAAAGTACTTGACCATCCATCATTGAAGAAGGTGCGACTATATCAGCACCTGCCTCTGCATGGCTTGTAGCGATGTCGGAGAGAACGTGTAACGTAGAATCGTTGTCTATTTTGCCATTATCCATGAAAACTCCGCAATGACCAGAGAAATTATACTGGCACAGACATACGTCAGTTGTGACATTGACCGATTTTCCGAAGTTACCCTTAATCAATAACAATGCACGCTGTACTATTCCATTTTTTTTTGAAGCATAGCCACCACGACGGTCCCGTTGCTTAGGAATGCCAAAGATAATTATCGATGAAATTCCAGCATCTAACACCTTCTGAACTTGGCTGATAGTTTCTGACAATGGAGTTATTGTCATTTCAGGCATCGCATCGATACAATGAATTTCCATTCCGGGTTCTTGAACAAAAATTGGAAAAACCATGTGTTTCTTATATAGCCCTACTTCTTTGCAAATTCTACGATACATATTGTCAATACCAATGCTATGTGTTTGCACAAGTACAAGGAATCATATTGTTATCCGTATATGAATACTTGCTGTGATATCTATAAATGTACACGTTAAAAAATTATATTATTCTAGCGAGGTCTATTACTAAAAAATAAGATATTGATTTGTTTCATTCTTTTTTCATACTTTACGTTTTCCTATGTCATTGTAATAATAACCATTACTAAAAAGAAAGACTTGAATCTGAATCATGATTGATTTAAAAGGTAATCATCAAATTAAATGAGCACCTAATTAGTTCCATCATGTGAAAAGTTACCCGTAGGATCAAAACGGAGTATACATTTATGAAAAGAAATGATGAGTATACTTTTAATCAAGAATATAAAGCATTATTGAATTAAAGGATATGACTCCAACCACGAAGATTTCATTGAACCACGTTTTCTAAATCACAATCATTCGAATAAAAGATGATGGAGGAAGGTGTTACAGTCATAAACCCGGATGAATTAAACAATTATTCAGAGGATGCCCCCTGTGTAATGTTTTATAATGGCTACCCAGCATGGTAAGTCCTTAGATTTACTCCTATGCTATTAAATAGTTAATTATGTTTGTATAAGAGGATGACAATCCCTGTATTTTACATATAAATAAAAACAGCTAAACAAGCTCTGAGTGTACTAAACTTAAATTTGCGTAGGTCGTCTCCTAGAGTTTAAATCTAATGCACTTTCTTCTCTATTTTGTAATTCCATCACCGCATATTTGCAGAAACATCTTCATCAAAATAAAGGTAATAATTATAACCACGCCTTAATGTAGACAAATATCTATCTACCACTTTACTTGTATATAATTCTAAACTCAAGATCGGCAGCTTCAGCGTTAAGTTTTATTTGCTCAAGTTTTTTAAATGAGTTATCATATAGCCTTATTAGTAAATAAATAACATAGCCAACATGTGATTATTAATGAAATAAAAAGAACTGTTATTAATGAATTTTATAATACTAAAACACAAACTAGATAGATATGTACAGAGTTTAATCCTGGATACTGCAATGAAACGCGTCACAATTGGTATACCCTCATACAACGAAGAACGGAATATAATCAACCTTTTACGTTCGTTGAACTTTCAATATTCAAATGATTATTTTTTCATTTCAGAAATAATCATTTCAGATGATTCTACTGATAGCACACCACAATTAGTCGAAAGGTTCGCCGAAAAAAATTCCCATCTTAACATTAATTTGATACATCATTGTGAGAGAAGAGGAGCTGCGGCTGGTTGGAATGAAATCTTCAGCAGATCTGCTGGAGATGTCATTGTATTATATGACGCTGATATTGTTATCGATAAAGATACTACATCACAACTTGTATCTTTTTTAGAAAAAGGAAGTGGACTGTGCGCCTCAAATCCAAAGCCGATTCAAGATAAAGGGATAGCCGGGAGGGCATCTTCGTTCATTGCATACTGGCTCAGGTCAGTTAGGAATCGAGGTTTGTCACAATATACTGTCATGGGTAGAGCTCTTTCCCTGACTTCTGAAGTTGCAAAAAAAATAAGCATACCAAGCGACATAATTGCGATAGATCTATATCTTCAATGTAAGATCCTAGAACTTGGCTTAGATATTTTCTATAATGATAATGCATGGGTTTATTTCAGACCTGCAAATAAACTCTTTGACTTTGCTTCACAAGTTATCAGAGCATCTCTTGGTCACAAACAAGTTTATTCTCACTGCTCGAAATTTAAAAATAATCTTCCCTTAAAAATTGCTGTTATTGAGGCGGCGCGTAATTTGATCCATGATCCAATAGGAGCTCTGTCTGTTCTTATTTGCTACACAATGATTCCATATTACAAATTGAAGATAAAAGAAGCAGGATCTGCTAAATGGTATACAGCGGATAGCACAAAGGCATTTGATCATGACGTTAGGGTATAGTCTGCTTTTTAAAAGAAGATCCTGCCTTCTCAACTAATCGACAATATCGTCTGAGGAAAGTAGAGAGTCTGTCTAAATCTATTATGATAAAGTAAATAAAATCATTTATGTACTTAAGAGGAACAACTCGAATGGATATTATTATTATTATGGTTATTCCATTTGAGTTATCGTCATTACTAAAAGACTTGCATGCTTGATGCAAGTTACTGTCATTGTTAATTTCACAATAGAATTATACATTCTAACTGTGTTCTAGTTTTATATAAATATGAAATATCCAATAGATTAATTACTCTCTGTCATAGTATGGATAGGTCTGTACCCATTTAATTTAATTTAATTTTATTTGATGTTATTTGCATGCGCACATCAGTATTATATTATTTACTAGTCAATCTTAATAATAGTATGTTTGATAATCGATTATATATGCTAATTAATAAAAAAAGCAGATATTAACTTCGAATTATAGTAATTGAAACCTTCAAGAAGTATATCCACTACCTCAAGCTTACTCTACGTAAGACAAGTCCAGATAGTATTTGGACAGGTCATAATATATATACGTTAGGAAATTAACAGAAAATGGGTTGGTTGTGGCACTGGGGTCTGTACTTGGATATATTTGTACGCCACATGAAAAACAATCTGATTCCTTAATAGATATGTGGAAACAAAATAACATTATTTCTGATATTTACTTTGTCACAGCAACATTCTCTGATGAATCCCTTCCTTACTTCCCCAAGAGAGCAAATCACTATATCGTTGCATCCTTTAAAGATGTGCAAATTGTTTTAGAAGATATGCGGAGGCAAAATATGGACAGCTTGTCATTCATCTTTAATCTGAATAGTCCGTTTTTTGAGCGCTGTGGTGAGAAGCTAAACTATATTTCGACATATTTCACAAAATACAATTACAGTGAAATAGAAATATGCGATATCGAGAACGTTATAATGAACAGAGAGCGTGTAAAAAAAGCGAGTTTAGCTAATATTCGAATATTGACTACAGACCAGCTGAAGTTTACTTTTCCTTATTCTAAGAACGTTATAGTACTCGAAGTAGAAGGAAAAAAAACACATCAGAGCGACCAAAAGTATTGTGAAAGAACCATGATGGAGGTAGCCAGAAAAGGCATCTCTCTAAATAATCTTATGAGCTTTTCTATATTGGAAAAATTAAAGTAATAAGTTAAAATGGTAAATATGCAATTATCAGGGTATCAGATTTACATTTTAAACGAGTAATATTTCCTATTAAAAGAGTAGGAAAGAATTTTTTGAATAATAAAAGAGAGGCTGATTAAATGCTTAGTACAAGCTTCATAATTATTTTATTGACAATAGATATACCTAAATATGCATAAAAGTCCTAAAATTCTGATAAATATTGAGCAGGCCGATGGATCTTGGGAGCCTTAAAGTTGGTTCTTATATTATGATAGATGGCGAGCCTTGCAGGATAGTGTCTTATGATCATAGCAAACCCGGAAAGCATGGATCAGCAAAAGCAAGAGTAGCAGCAATGGGAGTTTTTGATGGCTCAAGACATAGCCTTGTATCTCCCGTTTCGGCTAATGTAGAAGTTCCTCTAATAGATAAAAGAAATGGTCAAGTGATTTCCATTTCTGATCGGATGCTTCAAATAATGGATCTTGAGACATTCGAGGTATTTGAAACATCCTCAGTAGAAGATGAAATTCGAGATAAGATCAGACAAGGGGGAGAAGTTGAATATTGGAAAGTTATGGAAAGAGTAAAAATTGCAAGAGTTAAAGGCTAATTGCTTTTATTCTCGAAGCCTTAGACAATGAAATCTTCAGAATATGTCTGGCCTATCTTTTCGTATTTCAGAAATAGGAACAATTATAATCTTCTATAATAACTAAAATTCTATGAACTCTACCAGCCAGAAAACAATGCCAATATGTTTTTCTCCAGAGCAATTGAAATTTATAGAAAAGTATGCAAAATTAAAAGGCATGCTAAACACTAGTCAGGCTATCGAGGATATACTAAAGGCAAATTAAAGGAACACCTACATCGTTCATCCACTGCTTTCAGACAGTGGATTCTCCGCGCTGTTTTGATCCTATATCTATGGCGTCATCGACATCTGATATGAAAATTTTGCCTTCTCCAGCAAGACCTGAACTGGTACTACTAAGAATTTTTTCCACGACCTTATCTACCATTGCATCCTTAACTACTATTATCACTGTGGCATTAACATTAAACTCTGGTCTATAGGTCGAAGTGCCTCTTCCTGACTGCAATTCAGGTCTTGGAACTTGTCCTCTGCCCTTTGACTCATAATACGTCAACCCGCCAAGTTGAATTTCCGCCATGGCTGCAAATGCTCTCCCCAGTCTAGCATGTGGAATTACCGCTTCGATTTTCTTCATAATATGAAATACCCGATGAAAGAATATATATTGATTTTATTAAATATTATGGATTGTTTTTAAATTGTTACTTGATAAACATTAAGAACTTCATTGTACAAATACTGAATAGCAGCTCCTGATTGTATTACGGATTACACAAGATTAATTATTTTCAAAGCTTCAGATGGATGTATCATCATCTAATATAGAAGTTTAATCAGCGTAGATATGTTAAGACTATGCAATCAATTATTGATCAGACTAAATCAGCAGTTTTCAAATGTTCTTAGTAGATATTTAACAATTTTTTTTCTTAATATTTCTCTGCTTTATAATATTATTGTATGAGTGAAATTTCTTAGTATGATCACGCATCTGTTCCATTCCTTCAAAGCTCATATTACACTTCTTACAGTAATATAGAAGATCTTTTCCATGTATAATCTGCTTATGCTGCATTAATTCTTCAATCTTTCTAAACTTCTTTCCACAGGTTTCACAGATATTTTTCTTAAATATGCCCATGGTTATATCTCCTTCTGGTTTCTCTTATCCCAGCAATGTCTGCATAACTGTCCGTCTATGTTCCATTTGGGCTTGGGATTATAACGTATAAATCCCATTTTTTTGTTGCATATAGAACAAAAATTCCGTTTTTTTTCATAACTCAAGTCTTTCTTCTCAAAGCAATCATTACACAAGTAACTGCCTGAGTTGATATTCCATTGCCATCGAGGTTTCTTTTTTTCTGATTCTGATTTAAGTACTTTGTTACATATTATACAATTGTCTTGAATTTCTTCATATTGTTGTTGTCTTGCGATAAATTCCTTTGTTTTTTCGATATGACAATCCGCACATAAATAGCCTTCTATATTCCATTCCTTGCCTGGTTTGTATTTATATTTAAGCTCCTTGTTACAAAGAGAACAGAATATGCTCCTTTTCTTTTCAAACAGCCTCAAGTAATATAAAAAGAAGTAACTAAGGTGCTATATGATAGTTGTTAATAACTTAGAGGTAGAGTTAACCATAGCTTTTAGCAATCTTGTTAATAGTGATGAGTTAAGTACATTCTATTATAATATCCAGATATATGTATCATATCTAATACTGAGACTTATAATTTAAACGGTTAAAGGTTTTAATACGGCATAAAATAACCTCGAGATAATGAATAGAGTCGCTATAGCCGGTATTGTTGCGGCTGTTCTGATAGCAGGATTTGTTTTTACTCCTTTTAGTTCAGGCGGAATCCAAAGCGCAACAGCACAAGTACAACCGCAACCAACAGGCGTTACAAAAAAAGTATTTTTAACTGCAGATGAAGTTGAGGTCCAAGTTGCTCCTGATAATGCCCTTCATCCAGGCGGAGTCAGATATAACGCAATGGTATGGAATGGTACAATCCCAGGTCCAGTAATTGCAGTTGATCAGGGAGATACCTTAGAAGTGACAGTAAGAAATGACGGTCAAGTAATACATAGCATGGACTTCCACGCAGCCATTGGTCCTAGTCAAGTGATATCTGGCAGTATAAAGCCGGGTGAAACAAAGACATGGACATTGCAAGCTAATACACCAGGTGCATTCATGTATCACTGCGGTGCTGATGGATTATTTGGTGTATGGGAACATATTGCCAATGGTATGGCTGGTGCAATTGTGGTACATCCTCAGAATGAAAAACCAGCAAAAGAGTTCTATCTATCATTTGGCGAAATTTATAGCGATACAGAGGACGCCTCTAAAGCAGGAACATTTGATTTGCAAAAATTCCTTAATAACAATGCAAGTCTTATTCTGACCAATGGCATGGCTCACAAATACGTACCAGCAATCGGTGAAGAAGTTAAAGTTGTCCTCAATCCGGATGCCCAGCCTTTTAAGGTCAAGCCAGGTGAATTAACAAGATGGTATGTTCTAAACTATGGTCCTAACACTGACACAGCATTCCATTTCATATCTGGCATGCTTAATGCAGCACGCGATGGAGCTGTTAAGAACAGATTAGGTACCACATTGCTAAATGATGAAACATGGGGCATACCAGTAGGCTCAGCTTCTGTTATTGAAACGACATTTCCAGAAGAAGGAGTCTATGTGGGTGTTGACCATGATATGAAAGATGTATACAAAGGCGGTGCACTTGCTGTAATTGCTGCCAACAACTCAACTGCAAACGATCATCCACCAGGCACTGCAGTAGCTCCTAAAGGTAGTGCAAGCGTGGTTGCTGCTAATGCAACATCGGCAATGACAGAAGGTCAAACAACAGGAATGACAGGCAATGAAACATCAACTACTTTAGAAACAGAAGCCCAAAACACAACAGGATAATCAAAAACCATAGTCATCCTCTCCCTCTCTCTTTTTTTCATCCTCTTCCTTTTTTTATTTTACTAATATGATAATTTGCAAAAAAGCAAGTTGTACGGTTTGAATATCAAATAGAATATTTCTCTATAATAGTTTTTTAAATCATAGATCTCACTTTGCCACTTTTTTTGAGGGATTGATCAATAGTTATCCCTTCTTTGGTTGCTTTATTTTTACAAATAATTCATCAAGCTGAAAGGCGTCCTAGGATCACAATTCATTAATTTATTTATCAGATAGTATTATTGGTATATCTCTGAATCAACAATGCAGAGTGGATTACTTACTAATAAGCTATGTCATTACTATTCTGCTATCATTCCTAATAGAGAATATTTAAAGTATGGATCAGTAGTAGTTATAGAATAATTCACAATGACTTATACTCCATCTAACAACATTATCCTTTAATTTGTGCTTGCAATATTTAGAAAGGTATATGTGTATTTAGCTGAATTGCTATTATATAGATAACGCATGGATCAGCATTACTGAACCTGAAGAAAGTCTTATGAACATTAGAAAAATATATCTATAGCCCCCACCGACTTAAGATGGCATCTTTAATGATCGTATGTACTATAAATGCCAAGAACACTCTTAATAATTTTTATATAGTTTAACTAAAAGAGAGATAAGTCTATAAAGTGATTATAAAAAAATAAAATACTACATTAATTCTCCTAGATTCACAGTCCGATCATCTATCTATTAATAATCAGATACATTAGGTATTAACTATTAGCCACATCATTTTTATTAGCGCCAATGGATTTAGAGAAAAATATAATTTTGTTATTCTAGATCTTTATCATAATTCAAAATAAAGAATAAAATATCGAGAGTTTTGGATATAGTTATTAGATGACAAAAAGCTGTCTAAAGTGCGGCAAGGCATTTGATGAAAAGACTATTGATGATCCAGCCGCTGAAAAATATCCTTCTTGTGCCGATTGTTGGAAAGAATGGACAACTCATGCGGTAATGGTTATGAATGAAATGCGATTAGATATGTCTTTACCAGAACATCGAAAGGTTTTGCGCAAATATGAAAAGGTCTTTTTTGGACTGGAAAAAGGAGAAAGTGAATTGCAGAAGAATCCTGACAAAAAACCCGAGCCATAGATAAAACCTATAGAATTTCGAGTTTTTGTAAAGTCGATCCGGGAATTGACTTAAGAATTTCGTTTCTATTTGGAAAGAGGAAAAATACCTCCTTTAAGCAGTCTGATAATTTTTCCTTATTTCTGTTTTCAAGTTTCAAGAAGACATCAATCAAAGGTTGAATATTTAATTTCTCAAAAAAAGTAGGATTCAACATAAAAAATTCACAATAGATCCTAAAAATTTCAGTTACTTTAACGCTTTCTAATTCTGCTAAAATATGCAGCCATGTTTTTATCAATGGATATAACTTGGTTGATTCGACAGAGCAAGTTCCTCTTAGGATCAGAGATATTGTTTCATATTTGTCGCGTTCGCTCAGCGAATAGAATTCGTGGAGTTTTTTTAAAATAATTGGCTTTCTTAAGAAGTCTGGCAGGTTCGAAACTATTTGAAGAATGTCTCTTGAAGCGTTTTGATCGAATGACAACAATTTTAAATCCTATATATCATTATAAAAGCTTAAACAAAGGATAAATATGATATACTAGCGAAACTAGAATTAAATACCCACTGCTCAGAACGGATTTATATGCCATGTATTGTAATAGTTGGAGGATTCTATGGAGATGAAGGTAAGGGAAAAGTAATAGCATATCTTGCTAAAAAAGATAATTATTCAATTGCTGTTAGAGGTGGTGTAGGGCCCAACGCGGGACATACATTCGTTGATGAAGGTAAAATGTACAAGGTTAGAATGCTACCTAGCGCCGCCTTAAACCGCTCGACACGATTGTTGATAGGTCCTGGTGTTTTGATCAATCCAGAGATATTATTAAAGGAAATTGAAACATTCAACGCAAGTGATAGGACATTTGTCGACACACAGTGTGGTATAATTGATCAAAAACACATAGAAAAGGATAATCTAGAAGACCATCTTAAAGGCTTTATAGGTACTACAGGAAGCGGAACAGGTCCAGCAAATGCTGATCGCGCTTTTCGACTCCTGAAACTTGCTCGAGAAATTGATGTGCTATCTTTATATCTTGAGGATGTGAGCTCCTCTGTTAATTTTGCCTTAGACAATAAAGAAAATGTGATCGCTGAAGGTACACAAGGTACATTTCTATCTCTGTATTATGGTGAGTATCCATATGTAACGTCAAAGGACGTAACTGCGTCAGGGATATGTTCCGATGTGGGTATCGGTCCAAAAAAAGTGGACGACGTACTTGTTGTATTCAAGTCTTATGTTACACGTGTTGGAGGCGGTCCATTGCAAGACGAGGTTAGTCGTGAGGAAGCAGAGAAAAGAGGTTGGCTCGAATATGGAAGCGTAACAGGCAGAGAGAGAAGATCTTCACCATTTGATATGAACCTAGCAAAGAAAGCCATAAGATTGAATAGCGCGACGCAGCTAGCAATTACCAAGCTCGATGTCATTTTTCCAGAAACAAGCGGTATAAGGGAGTTTAACAAGTTATCAGAAAAAGCAAAAAAATTTATTCAGAATATAGAGGCAGAGACTGGAGTAAAGGTAATACTCATAGGAACGGGCGCAGAATTGAATGATATAATAGATCGTCGTATTTAACCAATGAGATCACCCGGGCATAGAACTGATATTAAAAATATTATATTACATTATATTATATTATTGAGACTTCCTTTTTGCAACCAATTTTTTTAGCACATCTCTGTTTGATCTCAATTCATTAAGTAGCAGTTTTTTATCTCGAAAATCTAGGTGACGAAGAAAAGATTTCAAACGTTTGATTTCATGGTTATCATCTTCTGGTTTCATTGGTATCTTTCTCTCAGTTAAGTTTTTGATTTTGCTTTTCTTATATCTTGCTTGTCGCTTTGTTTCAACATTATTGTAACTTAATTTCAGAACTAAGATTGCATATTCTATATCAGTATAAGCGCGCCATAACGACAAGGAGTCATTATTGTCATCCGAATCATAATTATTAAGATTTGTTATTGCATGATTTATCAAAGAATGGATCTTACTGTCGACATCGAAGTCATTCAATCTTGATTGTTGTTGTGATATAGATCATTAAATAGTTGTTAACCTATAAGCTTGCGGATGATTTTAATAGCATTCAATTAATGAATTATCATGTAAATTGCGACTAAAAAATCCCTATTATGTACAATTATCTGATATGAAAGATTTCGGCAGATTAGTATGTGCCTTAGAACGTGCACCTTTACCAGCATTCTCATTGATGTTGAATAATGAATATATCTTGGCAGTTCAGACTGATTTCATCGATGGTAGGCCAGTAATTTATTTTGTAAATAGTCCACAACAGCGAGACGGACAATATCTTGCCTATAGAATTATCGGAGGGATCGAGGAAGTTATGGTGGTAGACTTTGTAGCCAATCCTTCCTTTGTTTATTCTCCTATTATAAATATAGAGAAATTCCCTTCTGCTCTAACAAAAATAGCGCGCGTGCAAAAAAAATCAGGTTATTTAGCAATAAGATTAAAGGATCTTTCTAGTCTTGCAAAAGTCGCTGCTTATAAAACGATATATGACGAACCGCCATTACCTTTGTTTCTTTTCAAAGACAGAACTGGTGCTCAGACTATTGTTAATGAGAGTGATGCAAGGCTTATAATAGGAGCTACAATGAGCCTAAGCGAATCTGACACTATATCTTATTTCTACTATGTCATTTTAGATGAAGAACCAAAAGATCCTTTTTTACGATATTCTAGTCAGAGAATAGAACAACCTTCTTTTTCAGGAAGGTTAGATGAGCATGGATATATTTATCTCAAATTGATTAGATTAGCGAATACTCATCCGCTGGTGGGAATTAACGAATAAATCAAACTCATATCGTAATAGGATCATTAACAGTTCGAGAAGGAAGAAAAGTAGTATTATTTTAGCTCTTGATGCCACTCCAAGAAAAGGTCTAAAAAAATTTATTAAATCTACAATCAGACTTTTAGAGCATCATATCTGTGCAATTAAAATAAATTATCATGTTATATTGCCACTTTCTCTTTCTGAAATAACCGAGATAAATAGACTAGCCCACCATTATGGTTTAGTATCTATTGCAGATTTAAAATTAAATGATATCAAAAGCACCAATAAAATTGCTATAGAATATCTATCAATGATGGAATTCGATGCTGTAATAGTAAATCCATTTATGGGAAAAGACGAATTGAGATTTGCATCAAAGCAGGCTCATAAAATTAACTTTGGGATTATTGCTCTAGTCTATATGAGTCATCCAGGAGCAGAAGAGAGTTTTGGTATCGATGTGTCTGCGAATAAACAAATTTCTGGCAGTCAGCAACTAACCCAGCTGTACAAGATATTTTTTGATTATGCATCTAAATCCCATGTCGACGGCATTGTAATTGGCGCCACGAAGGACAAAATCTTGAATGAATTATCTCCTCACAAGGAATTACCAATCTATTCCCCAGGGCTAGGTAAACAAGGTGGCGACATAGCAAAGGCTGCTAATAATGGCACAAATTTTTTTATTATAGGCCGCTCTATAATCGACTCCAAAGACCCATTAGAAGTTGTTAAAAAGATACAGCGAGAGATTTCGAATAACATATAGAATTATCGAGATTTTTTTTCTAAAAATAATTTAGCCTCTATAAGCACATTTTTCGCATTTTTATAAGTGAGTAAAGCCAAAGCCTTCTCATATGCTAGCCACGAATAAGCATTATGTTCGTACGATAATGTAACATCCCTTATGCTTGTTCTAGCTAAAAAGAAGATAACTTCTTTTTGAATTAATCTTTGATTACGCCTATAGTGATATCCTATTTTGTTTCTAAATCCTTTGAAGAATTCCACATCGCATATTCCAGTTTCTTCTTGTATTTCTCGGCGTGCTGTCTGTATTTCATCCTCTCCATTTTCTATATTTCCCTTTGGAAAATCCCAATGTCCAGCGGCATAATTTAATAATAAATACTCTATTTTGCCTAATACGCTATCCAAGGAAAATATTACTGCGCCAGCCGAGCGTTCTTGTTGTACCATTTCTTTCACATTCAAACAAATTATGACTAATATTTTATACTTATGAGATCTTTAGTCACTTCTATTTTCATCCGCATCTTCCTTCTTATTTGCTCTTTCAAAATCATTATTTTTATCAGTAACTGGCTCCAAAAAAGGTGAAGGTGCATAATCATGAATATCTCCCCATTCCTCCCTTGTTAACCAATAACTACAATACCACTTGTGTATATCTTCATTATAATCGCCATGAAAAGGCATATTCTATAGTCATTTTTTTATAAATTGTAACTAATAAATGATGCCAAATAATACCAGTTATGAAATATTAGAGAGAGAATATCATCTTCCATATCGCCTTATTCTGCGTTGGTAAGTCCTAATTGCTCGCATAAGATCAATTTTACGAAATTCTGGCCAAAACACATCCATAAATACTAGTTCACTATATGCACTCTGCCATATTAGAAACCCACTGAGACGCTTTTCTCCCGACGTTCTTAATATTAAATCGGGTTCTGGCTGAGGCAAATGAGAAGTGTACAAGCAAGATTCAATTATATTTTCATCTATATCATCTATATCTAATTTGCCAGATTTGGTCATGGTTGCAATTTTTTTTATGGCATCGACAAGTTCTCTCTGTCCTCCATATGCAACGGCTATATTTAAGAACATATTATTATAATTGGTAGTCTCCCGCTCTAACTTGCTCAGGATTTCCTGAAGCTGCTTGGGCAATATTTCCACATTTCCTATTGCCTTGATTTTCATTTGCCGCTTATGAATTCTCGAATCGGTGTATAGTTTTTCTAATTTATTTTGTAACAGTTCATAGATAGTATTAATCTCTTCTCCTTTTCTTTCCAAGTTCTCATTTGACAACACATAGAGAGTAGTTATCCTAATTCTAAGATCATGGATCCAGTTCAAAAGCTCTTCTGCCTTATCTGCACCCATCAAATGACCATTTTCCGTACCAGCGAGATGGTATCTTGCCCACCTTCTATTTCCGTCTAGGATGATAGCAATGTGATTTGGAAGTGAATTCCTTATGATCTGTGATTCAAGTCGTCGTTCATAGAGGCTGTAAAATCCACTACGTTTAAAGATTGTTTCTGCAAGCGCTCTGCTAGGAATATCCTGTATCTCCATCGAAGTACCTCCTTAACTGTTTAACGACGATTTTATTGTTTTTATTTACATTCTTATAGATCTCGATATCAATGTTTGATAGTCTCACCGCCTTTTCTATTTCTAAAATATTGAAATAAGAAAGTCACAGCCACCAATGTTATAGCCAATCCAACAAGGAGTGAGGAGATCAAGGTAAATGGACTAGTGCCTTCAGTTAATATAGATGTAAACTGCAAAATTGGAATGTACAGCAAGCTAAGAACCACTAGTCTCAGTATATCTGACATGATCCTTATACTTCCTTTGAACCAATTGCTCAACAAAGTTCCAGATAGTATGGTGGCAATACCAATCCATAGCAGTGTAATTGTACCGTGGGCAAAACTTCCGACTATTATTCTATTAGTAATTATTTCTGCTGGACTCATATTTGGAGTAAGCGCTTCAGTTGGTATACTTGAGAATCCATTTGCCACAGACACTAAAATAATTAGGATACCTGCAAAAATTGAGAATATTCGAATAAAAGCACTTGGAGTCGGTCTATCAAGCGATCCCAATGCTTTATCTATATCAAAAGCACGAATTATGAACGCACTACCAAGTATACCCAAGACAATGGCTATTGCCTCTTTTGTCAGTCCTAACACAGTAGCTAGACCAGTTGCAATTAATAGTGCTCCCGGGACGCCTAAGAAAAACTTTGAATACCGAGGATCGAAGACGAGCATTTTGATATACCTACCTAGAACGGCGTAAGAGTATTCAACACTTCTACTTTGTTTTATAATAATCCTCTGAATTGACATGATGGGCAGTATAGTTTGTATAATTGGAATTACAGTCTCATCGTCTTCGCCATCAGAAACAATTACTGCAGCATCTGCCTTATACTTGTTAAGAATGCCATCGATTTCTAATCCTATTTTTTCATCTGCTTCAATTCCACGATTAAATTTCCCTGCCACTACAGCAACTTCTGAATCATAGCCTTTGCTTAATAGTTCTTCATAAGATTTAATTGCCGCAAATATAGCATTTACGTCAGAATCTTCAGGGTCTTCAATTGCAAGCCTGATGCCAGCATCTATACAGGAATCTCTTCCAACAATGGGAGTTTCTATACTGCCCTTAGAGCCTATATCATCATCCCTATCTATACACAAAACAAGAATTTTATTGTGTCTTGTAAAGGTTTTGTATACATTACTATCAATTGGATGGATGTCCTTTTGATAATTATGAGTGTCAGTTGTTAGGGGCATATGTTATTCGATATAATTATAGTATAATCGGCTTGTTAATTAATTTGATCAGATATAAGGAAGTGATCATTGATTACTCCTAAGTTTATAATTGTATGTTAGCGAAGATATTATCTGGAGAAGCTATCTTTGATAGAAAAATCTAGTATAGTGTGGTCTATGTGAGAAGATTAGAGCCTATTTCCAAGCTTATTTTAAAAAGCGATCGTGGGTGTTAGTTAACACGTAGAATATTTTATTACACTCAGATTCAAGAGACAGTGTGTATGTGTGTGTGTGTGACTGTTACATATACAACATATGATATGATTTGCTTCGTAAAAATCTCTATTATAATTAAAATAAAACTCTAGCATATTAACCTGATCTGTAGGTCTTGATAGATATATATTTAAGTAAAACTCTTATTTTGTACGTCATTCCTCTTAACAAATAGAATAACTATGTGTATTAAATAAATATATACATCTCTAAGAGATTATAATGCTTTATACGCCAGATAAACTGAATAAACAATCTATGAATTCCTCTGTAAGCAGCAGGCGCATGAAATCATCACCCAATTTAGGAGAAATTATTTATAAAAAATATCTAACTGATGAATTGGCAATACTGCGACTTAAGCCAAGAGAAGGAAAGGTTCCTGATTTTCAGGCAGGCCAATTTGTGGCGCTGGGTGTGAACCTAATGCATGATAATAATAGATTGACTTACAGGGCATATTCTATTGCATCGCCACCAGAAGAAAAACGATATTTTGAATTTTACATCAAGATGGTAAGTGAACCTCTTCCAGGTGAGGTAACGACTGCTATATTCAACTTAAAAGAAGGAGACCCAGTTTATTGGCATTATCCTACTGGATTTTTTACTATAGAAGAAAAAAGAGTGGATGGATCATTGGAAACAAGACGACTTATACTTGTTGCTTCTGGGACAGGTTTAGCGCCCTTTATAAGTTACATTCTTCATTTAAGTAATACAAATACATGTAGAGAAATAATCTTATTACACGGAGCAAGATATGCTGCAGAGTTAGGTTACAGAGACCTTTTAGAAAGTTTACAGACAAAAACTCAGCATAATTGGAACTTTAAATATATACCCACGGTTAGCAGACCCGATCATCCTCTATCAACAGGATGGAATGGAAACAATGGTAGAGTAGAGTCGTTACTTATAAGGAATAGTGAGGGGATTTCGAAGTTAGAGAGAATTGTAGGAGAGAGGATTACTCCTAAAAACTCGTTCTTTCATATTTGTGGATATCAGGGAACCATTGATTCAGTCGCTAATTTGTTGACTTCTTTGGGATTTGTCACAAACAGAAATAAAAGGACGGATGGATCGTTTGATATTAAAACAGAAACTTACGGTTCATAGCGAAATGTATTATAACATAGCAGAACGACAAGTAAATGAAATATTATCTATACATATATTGATGGATGCAAATATTTTTTTATACATATTCTTGCAGAGCGCTTCACAATGAATTATGCACTTAGAACGATGAAATACCAAGGCTCAACTATGGTTAATATATGCGATATTGAGTTAGTTGGAACCAAATTAGAACATGGAGATATTGTAGTAGATCTAACCAAGGAATATTTTCAGCAAGAAATAATTGAAGAAAGCAAGGCTAAGAACCTTCTTCAAACGTGTTCTATAGCGAATTTAGTTGGAGAAAGAATTGTAGATCAGGCGATTAAGCTCAGATTAGCAAAAGAAATAAGCATAAAGAGAATATGTGGTATACCTTTCTTGATGATTTTTAAGTTTCAGCATAGATATTGACTAATAGTTAAATAAGTAAAAAAATATATTGATTTGCTGGGAAAAGAAGAAGAATTGGAAAAGAATAGAGCTGACTATGCGCAGAATACAGCTATGGACAGAGCAGACCGACGATACCTTAGACATGAACGTGAAAATCGATTGCTAATAAAGACATCTGAAGACAGAAGAGTTTTTGACGATGTTTTTGATATGCGTACTCTTATGGTTCTAAATAGTATGATTAGTGACGGAGTTTTTAAGTATCTGAGAAGCCCTTTTGCTTCAGGCAAAGAATCTAAGCTCTATTTGGCATTAGATAATAATGATAAATTTCTTGCAATAAAAATATATCTTACTGTAAGCGCTGAATTTAAAAAGAGATTGCAATATATAGCAGGTGACCCGCGATTTTCAAATATTAAACAAGGTTCCCAAAATTTAATTGCCACTTGGGCTAAAAAAGAATTCCGAAATTTGAAGACTGCTTATGAGGCTGGGGTGAGCGTTCCTAATCCCTATCAAGTTCGTCGAAACGTTTTAGTAATGGAATTTATGGGTGATTCTGAAGGCAAGCCTTATTTAAATTTGGTAGATGCAGATCCAATCACATCTGAGGATTATGATGACGTCATCGAGGAGACAACAAAACTTTACAATAAAGCAAATCTAGTGCATGCGGATTTGTCTCCATATAACATATTCAAAGATGTCGATCATGCGCGAATCATATTATTTGACTTCGGATCATCGGTAGATATCAAACATCCTAATTCAAAACAATTCTTGACACGTGATATAGTTAATATAAACAATTTTTTTGCAAAACATGGCGTTAAAATCCTAACAAACGAATTAGCAATAAAGAGAGTCATAGGAGAGATAAATAATTGATCTTTCAACAAGTAATAAAAATTCCAAAGGATAGAATAGGCGTCATTATTGGAAAAAACGGCAAAGTGAAAGGACAAATTGAGGATAAATGTAGCGTTACAATTGAAGTAGACAGTGAATACGGAGATACCATAATTTCTGCTGGTTCAAAGCCCGTTGAGGAAATGGAACCATTTAAAGCGGTAGAGATTGTCTCTGCTATTGGCAAAGGTTTCTCCCCTGAGCGCGCATATAGATTACTAGGAGAAGAAGAAGTTTTGCAGTTAATAGATTTGAGAGATTATGCGGGTAAATCCCCTAATTCATTAAGTAGAATCAAAGGAAGAATCATTGGCGAAGCCGGTAAATCTAGGAAAACGATCGAAGATCTCAGTGGAACTTATATCTCTGTCTATGGTCATACTGTCGCAATCATTGGAACCTTTGAAGAAATCAAACTTGCGACTGAAGCAGTAACTATGCTGTCAAAGGGAAGATCGCATGCTAACGTCTACAATATGTTGCAAGAGGCAAAAAGGAAATCTAAGTTAGATAGAATGCAGTTATGGGAAAATGATACAATGCGTAAACTATAGTATCAGGATTCTTAAGGTCGAGACCTCATTTCTGTACCTGACTCAGATAGGCATATAAATAGATGATCACAAGGGAACATCTTTTATAAGATTATTGCCTCCTTATATATATGTATATATATCTATATATATAGATAGAATGCTGTCTGACAATTTAACATCTATTTGGTCCTCATAACCTGGAATCTCAGCTATAGAGAGATCATTTCATTGTTACCTAGAATCAGATCATGCATTCAATGTTCTTCTTCCTTTTCTTCTTCAATATTGTTAGGCGTTTGCTCCAAGTTTTTGAAAAATACCATTGCTTAAATTCTCTGACTCAATCATTAGACAATATACAAGAAATAGAAGCGAGAAAGCAACATAACAGCGATCAATCTGCCCAATTATAAAAATATTAAACAGACAAAAAGCAACATAAATAAAGGGATTGTGAAATTGACCGGTAGGTCAGAAGAATAATTTTTCTTATATCGTGCTATGCCAAGTAATTCCTTCCGCCCCTTCTCTATTAGAGATAAAATATCATAGTAATAAATCGTATATAATGCGGTGGTTTGCAATTTCCTTTTTAGACATTAGAAAGCCATAGAATACAGGGGATATCAACTACCAAATATAATTTATATGGTCTTTTTGAGATATGTCTAAATATTGAGTGATGGTACTGGCAAAAATTCAGACAAGTATTCCGTCCCTAAGTTAACCTACTATACTGCAAGTACAATAGTAGCAATGGTAATGGCGATACCAGGTGTTATAGCTCTACTGTTAGTAAGAAGCTATACTACAGATATTGCTAGCCAAATTGTTATTAGTTCTATTGTCTTTTTTGTGGGGATGGGATTTTCATTTAAAATAGCAAAGAAAATAGCTGATAAGATGAATAAGAATAAAACGGCTGACTCTCGCTAATAATGTTATGTCCATCTTCTAAAAATATTATGTTCAATACCGAATTGATCTAGCATCTTTCCTACAATATGAGTTATCATATCATCCATAGTCTTTGGTTTGTAATAAAAGCCAGGCATTGCAGGTAATATGATCACACCTGTTTGAGATAGCTTAAGCATATTTTCAAGATGTATTCTAGAAAGAGGTGTTTCCCTTGGTACAATTACTAATTTTCGTGATTCTTTTATACATACTCCTGCAGCTCTAGATATAAGACTGTCTTCATAACCATTTGCGATACTTGACAATGTTTTCATACTACACGGAATGATCACCATTCCATCTGTTTTAAAAGATCCACTGGAAAAAGAAGCAGCCATATTGTCGTTGCTGTAAAACTTAGAAGCAAGAGATTTTACGTAGTCAATACTTTTATCAGTTTCTATCATAATATTTCTCTTTCCCCATTCACTCATGATTAAGTAAGACTCCACTTTAAGATCTCTAAGTACCTCAAGTGTTTTAATTCCATAAATAACTCCCGAACTGCCAGTTATTGCTACGATAAGTCGCATTACTTCAATTGCGCGCTTATTTTGATATATATTTTGATCATATGATATAATGAAGAGAATTAAGGTTTATTTACTGAGTAACAAAATCTTGACTTTAAGATATGTTAACAGTCTTTGGAACTATTGCATTAGATACCACTCGTACGCCTTTTAAAACTGAAACAAAAATTATGGGAGGGGCTGCTACCTTTGCATCTCTTTCATCTAGCTTCTATACACGTACTTCGATAGTTGGAGTTACAGGTTTTGATTTTCCGTCCCATTATAGAGAGATTCTAGATAAGAGGCTAGATACAAAAGGAATTATCACTAACCTACAAGACAAGACATTCCATTACGATTCTACGTTTGACTATGACCTTTCTCATCGTACTACTAATAAAACAGAATTAAATGTAATAGCACATTTCGAACCTACCATACCCGATGAATATCGCAAATCACAATATATTTATCTTGCTAATAACGATCCTATTCAAAACATCAAATTACTAGAATATTTTCCACATCCCAAATTGACGATTTGTGACACGATAGAATATTGGATTTTAAATAAACGGGATGATGTAATCAAAATGATGAGCAAAGTTAACGGAGTAGTCATTAATGATGAAGAAGCAAGATTATTGTGTAAGACGGCTAACCTGATTAAATGTGCCAAAATGATAATGTCATGGGGACCGCAGTTTACAGTTATAAAAAAGGGAGAGCATGGCTCATTGTTATTCATGGACGACAACATTTTTCCTGCAGCGGCATATCCAATGGAAGAAATTGTGGATCCAACGGGAGCAGGAGACGCTTTTGCCGGCGGATTTATTGGTTATCTTGCTGAGCAAGATAATCTCAAAATCAGGACTTTTAAGGAAGCAGTTGTGCATGGAAATGTTATGGGAGCATTCGCTGTTGAAGACTTTGGAGTAAAGAGATTACTTGCTATTACTAAGGAAGAAATTCAAAAAAGATTTGAGCTGTATCGCAAGACAGTAGAATTTTAGAAAATTTTCAGTTGTATTGAACATTAAATTAAGAGATTTGAGGAAGCAATTTGATTGATATGAGCAATAAACATTGGCGTCTTTCTAGGTCTCTGTTCATCTAACCATCTTTTCAAAAGTCATCTCATTATGAAAATCAACAAACAGATTGAACCAATGTATTACTTGTTCTACGATACTCTTTCCTTCTTTCTTTGTTACAAGAAGAAATAGTTATCATATCAAAAAGCTTTCTGTTCTATAAAACAATGGTGGATAGAATGAGATAGCACTTTAAATAATCAACTTGTTCTAGTAAAATATTTAATTAATTATCTATGCATCCTCCTTTCTACTTAACTTGCATCCACTGAAGAAGTACAATCTGATAATAAATATACTCATCTAATATTCTAAACATTATTATACATTCTTGATCTGTAACTTTGAATCTAACTAATTTATATATTGTTGTTCTGTTATTTGGTAACGTTATCAGACATCGTCTAGAATAAAGACTACTCTATATTATAACTTTGTTAATCCAATCGGATAAAAAAGGGTGGGTGAAATGGTGAAAGCGCTTCATGAAACATTCATGAAGTCGTTTCATTCCTGTAATACACTAAATTCTGCTAGTTTTTATATCTTTAGCTTTTCCTGAGGTTTTCCCTCTTTTGACTCATAGTAATTAAGCAGTCTTTCTATCACATCGGCTAGTGTGTCGCCGCGCTTTCCATAATCTTTTACCTTTTTTGCTTTCTGTATAGATAGTAATAATCATAATCATAATAGTCATAACTTTAGGTTCTACGCTCTTTATGTATTGGATAGATGTTCTATTAATAATGGTTCTTTTTCTCTTTGATAAGATGAATGTAAAAGATGTTTCATATTTAGTATCTATAATATATGTATAGCTTCACCATAAAGCATCTATGTGTGTGTATATGTTAGATGTTTTGATATCTTTTCTATTCTCATATCTATTAGCCATTTTTTAAAGAAACTTCTCTTATACGAAATATCTTTTTTCTTTCTAAGTAATAGTATGATGAATATAGTGAATATGATGAATATTAAAGATCAGAGTCTTTTGATTGCAGCAGTTCAACTGCAAAATCAATAATCATATATATTGATATGTTCATTTCATTATTTATATTCAGTATTTCTTTGTCTTGAATGACAAATATTAATGACAAATTCTAAAAAACTCTTCTCTTCTCTTCTTTTGAAATATTTTCTTTGGTTAATGAATTTCATCCAATTCCAAATAGAAACACAGTTACTTTTTGATAATGGAGATAGTAATCATTGTGATATTTTTCAAAGTGATAAATGTCAGGATGGAATCGCTATACCCAAGTCCACACAGTCACATGACTCCTCTTTTCTTTGAATGGTTCTACTACTTTAGAAATGTTCCTGAAACTCAATCCTAGAAAGTATAAGTATAATGCATACATCACAGTCTCTGCGAATGTCTTCTTACTTTCAAACATGACCATAGTAGAATATGACAATGTATTCGCAGCTATAGCTTTATAGTTGAATTAACACAGCCACCATATCAGAGCAAAAACTTAAATTCCCTATTTGAAGCAGATTTCAAGGGTTTAAAATTCATACTCTTGAATCAAAATATACTGCATATAATGCAAAATTAATACTGGAAGATGGTAGTCTATTTAAAGGCGTAGGGTTCGGCCATCCTTGTGACGAAATTGCTGGAGAAATAGTGTTTAATACAGGGATGGTAGGTTACACGGAAGCAATCACCGATCCTTCCTATAGAGGTCAGATATTATGTATGACTTATCCACTTATTGGAAATTACGGTGTTCCTAGCTACGAGATAAAAGATGAATTTGGCTTGCCAAAATATTTTGAATCTGATAAAATTCAGATTAAAGGTTTATTGATTCATGATCTATCGCGTGTTGCTAGTCATTGGAGTTGCATCAAGACTCTTGATGAATGGTTATATGAGGAAGGAATACCTGGAATCTTTGGAATCGACACACGGGAGCTTACAAAAAAGTTAAGGGTTAAAGGTGTAATGAATGGAGCTCTTTCAGTTTCTAAAGGCTCTATTGACGATGCAAGATTATCGAAATTGGCAAAAAGCGAGCATTATGAAGGCCAAAACTTTATGCCAGAAGTATCAGTTAATCAACCACATGAATATGGAATTAATAATAATAATGAATGCATAGTCTTATTGGATACCGGTACTAAATATAGCATAATACGTAATATTGTTAGAATAGGTTACAAAGTGATCCGCCTTCCATGGGATACACCATACGAAAAAATAAAATCATATCACCCACAGGGTGTTGTGATCAGCAATGGTCCTGGAGACCCCAAACTTTGCAAAGCTACAGTCAAGACAGCTACTGAATTGATTGAGAAATCGATACCCACATTGGGCATCTGTTTGGGAAATCAAATCCTCGCTTTAGCTGGAGGGGCTGATACTTACAAATTAAAATTCGGACATCGTGGACAGAATAAACCTTGCGTAGATTTAAGAAACAATCAAACGTTCATAACAAGTCAGAACCATGGCTATGGAATTGATCCTAAAAACCTTGATAGAACAGGATTCAGAATATGGTTTTCTAATATTGATGATAATACTATAGAAGGGATAGAACATGAGTCAAAACCAATCATAGCCGTTCAGTTTCATCCAGAAGCATCACCAGGTCCTAATGACTGCCTGTTTGTTTTTAATAGATTCAAAGAAATAATAAATGACTTCAGTGGATTTGATAAAGTAAAAAAAACAGCCACGATTTTAACTAACCATAATATAAAGACTAGGAAGAGGAGGAAAATTGCCAAAAGATGAAACAATAAAGAAAGTTGTCGTATTAGGTAGTGGAGCGATTAAGATCGGAGAAGCAGGCGAAAGTCAATTATAATGACCGCTATTTTGATTACTCCGGTTCTCAATGCTTAAAGGCACTTAAAGAAGATGGAATCAAGAGTGTTCTTATAAATCCTAATATTGCTACTATTCAGACTGATACACGATTCGCTGATAAGGTTTATCTTTTACCGATTACTCCTAAATTTGTCGAGAACGTAATTGAGGCAGAACGACCTGATTCTATTATGTTAGCTTTTGGTGGACAAACGGCCCTAAACTGTGGCGTAACACTATATAAAGACAAAATAATAGAAAAATATGGAATAAGAGTTTTAGGGACACAAATCAATGGAATAGAGATTACCGAAAATAGGCAATTTTTTAAAGATGCCATGTTAAAAAGTGATGTCCCTGTACTTCAGAGTGCACCCGCTTACACGGTAAATGAAGCATTAAAGATTGCTCAGCAGATTGGCTATCCTGTGATTATCCGAGTTGCATATACTCTTGGCGGAAGAGGGGGTGGCGTTGCATATAACGAATATGAGTTAGAAGAAATAGTCCACCGAGGACTTTCTCTTAGTATAGTCCATCAGGTTCTAATTGAAAAATATGTAGGTCATTGGAAACAAATCGAATATGAAGTAATGCGAGACTCTAAGGGTAGTAGTATTATAGTTTGCAATATGGAAAATATTTTATCAATGCGTGTACATACAGGTGACAATATAGTTGTCGCACCTTCCCAAACGCTTAATAATTTTGAGTATCAGATGCTGCGATCCGCTGCAATTCGTGCAACCTCCTACTGTAATATCATTGGAGAATGCAATATCCAATTTGGTCTAAATCCAGAATCAGAGGAATATTGTGCCATAGAAATTAACGCAAGATTGTCTAGATCATCTGCTCTTGCAAGTAAAGCAACAGGCTATCCTCTGGCATACATGGCAGCAAAAATTGGCCTTGGATATGCTCTTCCAGAACTTATTAACAAAATCACTAAAGCCACTACGGCTTGTTTTGAACCTTCACTTGACTACATTGTATTAAAGATGCCAAGATGGGACTTTAGAAAATTTGAATTTGTAAAACGTAAGCTCGGAAGTGCAATGAAATCAGTGGGTGAGGTAATGGCGATAGGTCGGAATTTAGAAGAAGTAATCCAGAAAGCAATCAGAATGTGCGATATTGGCATGGATGGATTAGTAGCCAATCTAGATAATTCGGTTGCTGATTTGACTCAAAACACTGAGGCATTAGAACAGGCATTATTACATCCAAATGACAAAATAATCTTTACCATTGTTAGAGCTATTCGGGCGGGGATGACAATTGATAGAATAAACCAGTTATCCGCTATTGATCCATGGTTTTTGATAAAAATTAAGAATATTGTAGATATGGAAGAAAAATTGCGAAATTCGAATCTTGATCTAGATTTAATTAAAAAAGCCAAGAAAATTGGTTTTTCTGACAGGCAGATTGGAAGATGTTTAGGACTAGATGAATTTAAATGCAGAGAGATAAGACAGAAATTCGGAATAAAACCAGTGGTAAAGCAAATCGACACATTATCTGCAGAATGGCCTGCCAAAACAAATTATCTGTATATGACATATGGCGGGGAGGTCGATGATATACTAATTGAGAACAGTAAAAGAAGTGCAATAGTTCTCGGCGCTGGTCCATATAGGATTGGCAGCAGTGTAGAGTTTGACTGGGGAACAGTCAATATGGTATGGGCATTGAAAGAGAACGGTATTAAAGAAGTTTCTATAATAAATTGTAATCCCGAAACTGTCTCTACGGATTATGACGTCTCTAACAGGTTGTATTTTGAAGAATTGACGTTTGAGCGAGTAATGGATATCTACGAAAAAGAGAATCCAAGTGGAATTGTTACATGCGTAGGAGGTCAAACAGCAAATAACCTCAATCCATACCTCGCTAAATATGGCGTTAACATTATTGGAACAAGCAGTGAGGATGTTGATAGAGCAGAAGACAGAGAAAAGTTTGGTAAACTCTTAGATTCACTCAATATTAGACAGCCGGCTTGGAAAAAATTCACAGAAGTAGGAGAAGCAAAAGAATTTGCTGATAAAGTAGGATATCCTGTGCTTGTGAGACCTTCTTATGTTTTAAGTGGTGCAGCGATGAAAGTCGTATGGGGCGAAGAACAATTAGAGCAATTTTTAACTGATGCAACAAATATCAGTCCCGACCACCCTATAGTAATAAGTAAATTCTTACAGGACGCCTCAGAAGTCGAAGTCGACGCAGTGGCTGACGGAAATGAAGTAGTAATAGGATCTCTAATAGAACATATCGATAACGCTGGCATTCATTCAGGTGATGCAATAATGTGCATTCCTCCTTGGAGACTTGACAGGAAAACCATTGAAACAATTATAGATTATACAACAAGAATAGGTAAGGCTTTACGAATAAAGGGACCATTTAACATACAATATCTAATAAAGGATGACGAGGTGTCAGTAATTGAAGCAAATGTTAGAGCTTCTAGGTCAATGCCCTTTGTTTCAAAATTTGTAGGAATAAATTTGATTGATCTGGCCGCCCGGGCAATGACAGGGAATCGACTTCCCATAAATGCCAAAGATCTTTGGTTGATGGCTAAAGGTTTTGGAATCAAAGTCCCACAATTTTCTTTTATGCAACTTGAAGGTGCGGATATTGTATTAAGTGTAGAGATGCAATCAACTGGAGAAGTCGCATGCTTTGGTGAAAGCTTTTACGATGCTTTATCCAAAGCCTATCTGGCGGCTGGTTATTCGCTTCCTTTATCTGGCTCAGCTCTAATTACAATTGGAGGACAGAAAAACAAGGAGAAATTGCTGCCATTAATATCACTAATATCAGCTATGGGATATAATATTATGGCAACTGAGCATACAGCAGAGTTTATAGAAAATAACAAATTCAAGAACGTTCAACAAGTTTATAAGATAAGCGAGCCAGATCGAAAACCAAACATTTCAGATCTGTTATTTGAACGAAAAATTAACTTTATAGTGAACATTCCTTCTACCTCTACAATTGAAAAATATGTAGGAATGCTCTATGATGAATACCAAATAAGGAGAAAGGCAGTAGAATTAGGCATACCTGTTCTGACTACAATCGAATCTGCTTCCTCTTTTATCAAAACGCTGGAGTGGTTAAAAACAAATTCTCCTACTTTGGCTTCACTAAAATCTTATGTCGTATTATAAGTAAATAAGAGGTATCCACATTCTCCGAGACATGAGATGTAATTCAAAGTTAAATTATCTTCAGTAAAGTCTCAATATCACCAACTATGGAACCATCCAATGAAACGACCAGAGCCTGTTGAACTGCATTTGACTTTATGGCTTTGTCGATTATTGGAGAAATTGATTTTGTATAGCGTCTTTCATTAATTGCGTAAAGGTATCTGTTAAAGGCAGGAAGTATGACTAGGTCAAGAGTTCCTTGAGTTGTAGGAAATATTGCCTCTTTTATTATTTTAAGATATATCCAGACTCGCTGTCCATTAATTACGCTATTATGTTTAAGAAACACAGGATGAATATGTCCCATAACGATTTTTTTTACATACGACCTGGCAATTGTCGGCATGGTATGGCCGTGAACTAGAAGCGTATCATCCAGAACCATTCCTTTGCTGCTCATGATGTTTATATTTTCTGGCATTAAGAACCTTATGTTGCTGTCATGATTACCGGGCACGAAATAAATATCCGTAATCTCAGAGAGGAGTTTGAAAAACAGAGGGATTTTTTGCCACTCTTGTTTACTGATTGACCCGCCGACCGTGCTTTTCAAATCACCAAGTAAAATCACAGCTTCTACTCTGTTAGATTTAATAAGATCTGATAATTCTCGAATCATTTCTTCAAAAAATATCTTTTCATCAAAAGTAATTCCTCTAGTATATATATGAGATTCAAACCCTATGTGTAAATCTGATATTACCATATATCTTCGTCTTTTTGTATCTTCGTCAATTAGCAAAGCAGCCTTTGAATGTATGGGGCTTATACTTACCACACTATCGACTTATTGGAATCAATCAAATATTTAATGTGTTAGGGTTACTAACCTCTCGTTTTTGATATGACTATAAATGATTATTAAACTATTAGAATAAGTTGCATTTATTTTATTGTATTTAAAAATTTATTTATTATATTACTTATAAATCCCCTAATGTCTTTAAGGCAGTAATTACGATATTTGTATTTAAGGAGGGTTTACATTATTTCTTTGCGAGTGACTGACTTACACAAAGAAATGATCTAGAAGAAATATATTAACTGTCTAGATATTTTAGCTTATTTGCACTTTTTATGTGTTAGATACCAACCAGTCAGAGCATTATCTTTGTATTATAATAGGGTGAACCTATCAGATCGTAGTATTGTTTTTATGAACAAAATTCTCAAATCATATTTATAATTTGTAATCCTATTGACTGTACTAGGTGAATAAGATTATGACAATAAATCCACAAGGTTTTACATCCAGTCAGAATATTGCCCAAGATGCAATAAAGCATAAAAAATTAACAAAGGTCGTATCAGGATATTTAGAAATAGGTCATTTTGAGAATGCTGATACCCATAAAGGATATTTTTGCTATAATTGTGACTATTTTATGAAGCCACACCATTGCGCGATTGTCACAGATGAAGGGCAGGACATAAAGGGTAATGTATCAGGTATGATTGCTCCTCATGCAATATGCTCTTTATGGACACCAAATGAAAAGGAGGTTCACTAGATCGATGTCTGACAAGAATGTATTTGAAAAAGCAAAAGATATGATTGGCAGTGTGACAAAATTCCAAAAGCAGAGTAAATTGAACGCTGCTTATGTGGAGCGTGACGAATTCAAAGATTCTAATCACGAGGAAGGATATTTTTGTTATAACTGTATATACTGGATAGATGCTGCTGGAGGAAAATGCATGATAGTAGATCATGAAGGACCTGATGTCTCGGGAAAGAAATCCGGAGTAATAGCACCGCATGGTTGTTGTAATGGATATGAACCAAACTATGACAAAATTCATGATACGAGAAGTGTTCCTCAAAAAACATGACTCTTTCGATCACCTTATCCTAAAATAATAATAATAATAATAGCACTACAAATAGTAATCCTCATCTTCATTTCTGCAGTTTTATTTAATAATAGAAAGTCTATTAGAACCATTATCGATAGAAGCTATAGTCTTCGCTCTATACTTTCAAAACACTAATGATTGAATATAAAAAGCATGTCATTATCAATTTTGCATTGTATTTTCAAAATGACCGTAGTGTGAGAACTATTCCTTGACTAATATATAATATTGCTTATGAGTTTTCTAATCTTTTTATTTGACAAAAAGTCATAATAAATTCTGTCTAAATGTCTGGCCGGCCAACGAGAAATCACTTTTTTAATATTATATAAGGCCAACTAGAGGTCTCTGATTAACTAATAATTATTTAGAGAATTATAAGAAACGCTAACCATAATTTTTCTGCTTAAATTTTTACTGTCAAGATAACAGAGTAAAAACGTTCTGTTTTCTTTATTTTTATATGTCTGTAGATATTTATGAGAAGTTTTTATATTATTAGTTACATTTGTGTTATTAATATGAAAAAAATTCAATCTGAACGTATCGATGACATAGTAAATTTCGGAGGAGTGAAACTGCATTTGTTTCAACCTAGTGGCAGGATGCTGTGGACTGTAGTGGGTAAAGACAGTGAGCATTGGCTCGATCCAGAACTAGAATTTTGTTCATGCAAGAATTATTATTTTCAGGCACTTTCTAATGCTGAGCCTTGCTATCATCTAAAAAGTCTTGCCCAGGCTGCATTTGAGAAGAAATTTGTAACTATTGAATTTGATGACTCTGAATATATTAGATTTTTCAAAGCAGTGATATCAGATAATGCGAACAAATTGTTAAACGAGTGAAATATCATTAGTAGTTGTTTCTTCTGCGTTTGGTTCCTCTGCCTTTCTGTCTATTGAGTTATATAATTCAGCAACATGTGACTGTTTTATAGTTTCGCCGCCACGCTTTCCTATTTCACGGTAGAATTTCGGTCCATATTTCTCCTTAACAATCCCACCACCTTTTTCACCAATTTCACGATAAAAATCTATTCCGTATTTCTCCTTTACCGACTCTCCGCCTTTCTCTCCTATTGAATGATAAAATTCTATTCCATATTCAGCTTTTACTGCTTCACCTCCCTTTTTTCCCGCATATCTTAGGCCTTCTTTGTCTTGAGCTCTTGCATCTCCACCTGCCTTTGCTACCCTCGATCTAGTCTCAGAGTTTGCGGCGGCGAGGCCTCTTAAGTTGTGTGGAGCGATTCCTCCCTTTCTTGCAACTCTTAATCTCGTCTCTTCGCTTGCAGCGGCCAACCCTCTTTTTGTTTGGTCTGGAATATTCGTGTCCATATTAGAAGATTATCGATATGGAATAAAAGGGGACTAGAAGAAAACTAGGGAACCTTTCTATCTCAAGACATTCAAGTAATCATTATATTGAAATAATTTAATATTCCTTCATTGGCAGATGAAAGAAATATTTTAATTATTGGTTCTGGCGGAAGAGAACACGCTCTTGGATGGAAATTATCGCAGAGTCCGGACGTAAGAAAAATATATTTTGCGCCTGGCAACGGTGGAACTTATGAGAATATTGATTTACAACCTATGGAATTTGACAAATTATCATTATTTGCAAAGGAGCACGAATGTTTTACTATTGTAGGTAGCGAAGGGCCACTTGCTGAAGGAATAGTAGATTCTTTTGAAAGAGAAGGTCTAATGATTTTCGGTCCTACTAGGAAGGCTGCTCAGTTAGAATCGAGCAAAGATTTTGCTAAAAAATTGATGAAAAAACATAAAATTCCGACTGCTGATTATTGTACATTTTCAGACACAGATAAAGCCAAAGATTATGTTAACAAACAGAACTCAAAACTAGTAGTAAAAGCAGATGGATTAGCCTCAGGTAAGGGTGTAATATTATGTGACAATGCCAATGAAGCAATAGAAGCCATTGATACAATTATGACTAAAGGAAAGTTTGGAGCAGCTGGTAATCGTGTTGTCATCGAAGAACGTTTATTAGGTGAGGAAGCATCATTTATAGCTCTGTGCGATGGCAAGGCAATTCTACCATTAGCTTCTAGTCAGGATCATAAACGAATATTTGATAATGATAAAGGAGAGAATACGGGTGGAATGGGAAGCTATTCGCCTAACCTAATAATCGATGATGATTTGACTGAAAAAATAATCAAAAAAATAATGTTACCCGCCGTCTCTGCAATGAAAAATGAAAATAATATCTTTAAAGGGTTTCTCTACGCTGGGATCATGATTGACAAAGAATCAAACGAGCCCTCAGTCCTAGAGTTCAATGTGAGAATGGGAGATCCAGAATGTCAACCTATAATGATGAGAATGAATTCTGATTTACTTGAATATTTAAAAGCAGCATATGAAGGAAAATTAGATTCAATGCCACCATTAAAATGGAAAAAACAGTTTGCTGTGTGTGTTATCATGGCTGCGAGGGGGTATCCAGGAAATTATCATACAGGTGATATAATACAAGGCATTAATTCCGACTTTAGTGAAAATGTCATCATATTTCATGGGAGTACAAAACGCGATTCGCAGAATAGAATTATAACAGATGGTGGAAGAGTTCTAGGAGTTACTGCACTAGGTCATAGCATTGAACAGGCAAGAAATAATGCATATTCTGCAGTTCATAAAATAAGTTGGGGATATAATAGTCAATATTATAGAAAAGATATTGCAATGAAGGCATTGAGACATTAGCAAAGCATAATTTTTTCTTCAGTAGCCACAGCGTTAACTTTTTGATCAAAGCGCTCACGGGGAAGATTATAATCTAATAGCTGAATTTCAAATGCTAAACCCAGCGAGAATACACATTTTTTATCTTGAAGGTATCTATCGTAATAACCCCTTCCATACCCCAGCCTATACCCATTTCTATCAAAGGCAATGCCCGGAACAATAATCATATCGATATCATCTATAAGTTCTGCAGAGTATGGAGAAGGTTCTTTTATTCCAAATTTATTTAAAATTGGTTGATCTTCTAAATCCTTCATATTTGATATCTTGTAAAAGAAAATTTTATCTCTTAAAGTTGCAGGCATTGCCAATATCTTTTGCCCTTCTAAAACTTTGCTTAATATATTCAGAGTGTTAACCTCAGATCCTTTTGGATAATATGCTCCAATCACCTTTGCAGATTTAAAAGTAGGAAGGCAGATTACCCGTTGTTGAATTAATATACTTTTTGTATGAATTTCTCTCTCTGATAATGTATTACGTTTCTGCAGGATGGACTGTCTAATTTTATTCTTAGCTTCAGATTTTTTTGAAATCAGATATTATCACTCGCTTTTCTCTTAGATGCGGCGGAAACAGTATTTTTCAATAGCATGGATACTGTCATAGGTCCGACCCCGCCTGGTACTGGAGTAATCCAGGATGCCTTTTTCCTGACCCCTTCAAAGTCTACATCGCCAGTTATTTTTCTCTCGTACCTTGAAATTCCAACATCGATTACTATGGCACCCGGTTTTATCATATCTGAAGTGAGAGTAAAGATTTCCCGGTTGCCAACTGCTGTAATTGCTACATCAGCCTGCCTCAATTTACCCTTAAGATCTTTCGTTTTAGAATGACATATTGTTACCGTGGCATTTCGTTCCAACAATAGCATAGCAAGAGGTTTTCCCACGAGATTGCTACGATTAACTATAATGGCATCCGTTCCCGATACATCAATATTGTAAAAGTCTAACATCTGAATGATTCCTGCTGGAGTACATGGTTTTAAATAGGCAGAACCACTTAACAACAGACCTGCATTGAATGGTGTAAGTCCATCAACATCTTTAGCAGGATTAATAGTGTTAATTATAGCAAATTTATCGATATTAGAAGGAAGAGGCAGTTGAACTAAGATTCCGTGAATCTTTTCATCTTCGTTTAACAAATTGACAAGGTCAATTAATTCTCGCTGACTAACTGACGATGTCAATTTATGATCGCATGTAGTAATTCCTACGTCTTCGGCAGCTTTTTGCTTGTTTTTTATGTATGTAGCAGATGATGGATCATCTCCAACAAGAATAGTAGCAAGGCTGGCTTGAATGCCTTGACTTTTCAATTTGTCAACTGCTTTTTTTACTTGTTTTTTTACATCATCCGCCACCACTAAACCGTCAATTACTTTTCCAGTCAACTAATCAAGAGAAAGCAGCAGGCATTATTTTGCGTTACTAGTCATGGATACATTTTCTTTTATAAATTTTATATTTTAAAAGTTCCACATTTGGAAGTTAAATTATTTTCCAAGTAATACCTTTCGACCCACAATTTTTATTTTGCCTTCTGCAAACAGCCTTACTGCCTCAGGATATAATTCATGTTCTTTTCTCAATATCCTTGCTGAGAGTTCTTCTTCTGTGTCTGAGTCAATTACTTCTACTGGCCTCTGAAGTAGAATAGGTCCTGAATCGAGTCCTTCATCTACAAAATGTACAGTGCACCCTGATACTTTGACACCATATTCTATTGCTTGTTTCTGTGCATGAAGACCGGGAAATGAAGGTAATAACGCTGGATGGATATTTAGTATTCGCATAGGATACTCTTTTACGAATTCAGCACTAATAAGGCGCATAAAGCCTGCTAGGCAAACGAGACCATACTCTGATCTTACATCATATTTTTTTAACACTGAAATAACTTTCTTGTCATAATCCCATCCTTTCAAACCTTGGCTCAGAACAATTTCTGTAGGAATTCCAAAATTTTCGAAGGCAACTTTTAGTCCCGCTGCATCAGTTTTATTAGAGATTACTACTGCAGGATTGATGTTTTTTATATTTCCTGATTTTATTGCAGAAAGAATCGCAGCCATATTACTTCCTCTGCCGGAGATCAGTATCCCAAGCTTAATCAACAATATTTTTGTCGATACTTAAAGATAAATACCTAACAGAAAAGCAAAACGTTTCTCTCCTATTTAACCTGATATCAATCTTATATTGTCCCAAGAATGTTAAAATACAAGTTATAACAACAAATTAAAACTAACCAATTGGCTGCTAAAATTTGTTTTTCTCAATGCGGTATTGTTATCTACACCGATGGTAAAAAAATATTACTTGATCCTAATAGACAGACTTACTGTGATATTACTTTTGTTTCTCATGCACATACTGATCATTTACATAAAAAGTGCGGCAAATATGATTCAATAAAAAGTAAGACTTTGGTATCAAGGGAAACTTCGTTGATCGCTGAAGCACGGGGATATAGATTAAGCGATTTACAAGAAGAAGAGGATGATGGATTTAAGCTAATTGATACAGGACATATTTTAGGTTCGAGAGGATTGTTAGTAAACCATGATGAGATTTATTATACAGGAGATATCTCAATTAAAGAAAGAGCATTTATGAGACCAGCTCTAATTCCGCAGGTCCACACATTAATAATAGAATCAACTTTTGGCAGACCGCAATACGTTTTCCCTGATTTGCGCGAAGTCGTACATAATGCCAACAAGATCATTTCTAGGATGTATGATAAAGGAATTCCTGTCCTTCTAATGGGTTATCCTTTGGGTAAAGCGCAACTATTAACAGAATTTTTTGGGCATTGGGATCCGTTATATGTGCATGATTCTGTATATAACATGAACTCTATTTATTCCAAATTGGGTGTACGGTTGAAGAGTACAATGAAACATTCCACGGCAGAAGACCAAAACCTTCTTTTAAAAAACAAGCCATGGATCATGATTACTCCATTATTTCATGGGAGAAACGGTTTTATAAAACGCATGAAAGAGAGATATGGGGCTATTACAATAGGATTTAGCGGATGGGCCATTGATACAAACTACAAATTCATGATGGGACTTGACTATGCTTTACCTATGAGCGACCATTGTGATTATAGGGATCTTGTCCAAGTTGTAAATAAATGTATTCCAAAAAAGATCTACACATTTCATGGATTCGCGATAGATTTTGCTAAGACATTGAGAAAGCTTGGTTTCGATGCTGAACCACTTTTAGATAAAGATATGAAAAGAGAAGAAAAAGATAAAAATAGTTCGTCTGTTATTTCTCTTGATAGTTATATGAATGCTTGATTAATTAGTTTTTTCCTGATCTCTGAAATATGGAATAACCTTGTTACCAAATATTTCAATGTTCTTAAAGTACCCTTCGCCCCAGTACCTAATAATAAAATGATTTGTGCCGGCTTTAATGAAGCGTTCAAGCATTTCTATTACATCATCTGGTTTCCCTATGCCTATCGCTGTCCTTGCAACGCTATCAGGTATTTTCATTGCAGCTCTCTTCATCTGTTGCATGAGTTCTGGCTTATTCATGGCATATTCTGTAAAGTATCTTCGAAAGTCAAATTCTGAGTCTTGGGGTATATTATGAACTTTTAACAGCTCTGGCTTGTATAGACTAACTTTTACTGCATTTTTCATCTTATTCCAAGCCTCTTCTCCATCATCTGTAAAGTAAATGTCAACATCATTCGCAAATTGGAAGTTAGATAGATCTCGTCCGTACTTTTTTGCATGTTCTTTAATCACATTGGCATGAGAGCCGAATAATTCTGGTGTATAACCTATCGGAATCCATCCATCACCATATTTTGCACATAATTCAAGTGTCTTTGGTGCTCCTGCCGCAATATATACGGGTGGTCGTGGTTTACGAATACTTTTAGTCTGAAGGCACGCATTAATTAATTTGTAATAGACGCCATCATAATTAACATGATTATCTGGGTCAGATTCAAAAAGTCTTTCTATTACTTCTAATTGTTCCTGGAATTTAGTTACTGGCTTGCTAAATTCTATTCCGAAATCCACTACATTCTGTGCTTCGCCTGCTCCGATTCCAAGAACAGCCCTGCCTTTTGTAATTCTGTCTAAAGTAATAGTCGAAAGCGCAATTGAAGATGGATGTCTTCTAATAGCATCTGTTACACATGTGCCAAGTTCAACGTTCTGGGTAACAGCTCCAATGGCTGCAAGCATAAGCCATGCATCATTAACAACAGCATTTTTCCACTGTGGAACGTTTGAATGATCCATTGCCCAAATTGAATCATAATCCATCCTGTCAGCTATCTGGCAAGCAGTCATAACCTGAGTTTCGTCCAGCCCCAGTCTGGCAACATTCAGACCCTGCGTAAAACCGAATTTCGTTCTCATGTCAAAATCTTGCATCCTCCATAGGAAGTTAATAGTTGAAAGAATATAGGGAACCGATTACTCATCTTAAAATAAGAAACAAAGTTAGCACCTATTTAAGTTTGTCCTGTTCATTATAAGACGATCGCTCTGCTTCATCCAGTACCTGTGTGGTAATTATGTACGGCCAACCTCTATATACTATAAGACTATACAATACGTTGTAAAGTTCTTTCAAGTTGTAGATTCTGATTAGATTAAAGCTACCATCATTTCCATTAAAACAACAATTTTGTCTTTTTGGTGTAGTATAATGTCTTATTTTAATTAAAGTGACATACCGCTCATTCTGCTTGCAAAGAAGCTTTATATAAGAATTCGATGGAATTTGTAATGTCTAATATAATGCTTCTACCTTCTGAAATTGAGGCTAAATCTTTGATTCCCGCGATCAGGGCCATTTTAGCAAAGAAGCTCATCAAAGAGTATGACTTAAAGGAAGAAGTTGTTGCTAATGTATTAGGCATCACTCAAGCTGCAGTAAGTAACTATTTGAGAGGGACAAGGGGTGATGTTGAACTTATCTCTAAACTTGGCTCTTTACACGAAGTTATGCATATGGTTGACGATATTGCGAGAGATCTGTCAACGAACAAAGCATATACTCCTAACACTATGGCCAAATTAATTGAATTATTTAATTATATGCGCTACACATTTATTATATGTGATGTCCATCACCGCATAGAGTCAAATATAGACGAACAAATTTGTGAGCAATGCAAAGGTAGTCTTATACGGGCTAGCATATGAGATTTACCAATAAAATTATCAATAGGTCATCATTCTCATTGCGGTCGAAAGGACATCAACACCCATGAGTAATCCCATACTGCCTTTCGTCGCATATTTTTCGGTAAATCTTTGACTATTATCTTTTTTGATTTTGTTTCCTGATACCAATACAGGAACTGGGTCGTCGCTATGTCCTTTTTTCACACATGGAGTGGAGTGGTCGGCAGAAATAATTATGGTAGAATCTTCAACTTTTAAGTTTTTTGTAAGTGTTGAAAAGAACCTCCTATCGATATCTTCAATATTCGTCTTTTTTCCTTTTGCATCGCCATCATGTCCATATTCGTCGGGTCCCTTTATGTGAACATAGATAACATTAAACTTCTCCAGATTCTCTGCTGCGACTATTGCTTTTTTTTCATAGTCGGTGACATCACCAGCCTTAAAGGCTCTCATTCCTAAGACTTTGGAGATTCCAATTTCTACAGGCATATCTACAATACATGCTACATTGATGCCATATTTTCTATTTATTGGTTCTATGTCTGGATATCTATTTCCAGAATCCCGAGCAAGTACAGCATTAATAGGTTTCTTTCCTGTTTTGGAACGGGCATTATTGATGGGATGATTCCTCAGTAATTTCGCAGCTTGATCTGTAAATTCATTGACCAATTTTGCTGATGTTTTTGCTGCCACTGTGTTTTCTTGGGGTTCCGATATACCAATATGAGGTTTAGCAATTGTAGGTTTGGCTATTCCCATCCCGTTAATTCTGTCATAAGCCGGATCTGTATTTGATATCTTTTCAGATAACTTTATCTTGTCATGTCTAAAACGGATAGTTACTCTATGAGCAATGGTTGGCTCTATGACAACTGATGCACTTATGTCGCTAAAATGAATTTTTTCACTCAATGTTTTACAAATTGATACAGCTTCTTCCTTACTGATAATCCTTCCAGCCCTTCTGTCGATAATTTGTAAATTATCATCAACTGTAGCGAAGTTTCCTCGCATTGCTAGGTCACCTTCTTTGAAATCTATGTTGCAGCCAATTGATTCTATTACACCCCTGCCAACATAACTGCCGTCCTTGAAACTATAGCCTAGCATATTAAATACCGCTATATCAGACTGTGGGGCTATTCCCTTTCCTACGCTAATCACTTGCCCCATACATCCGTTTCTAGTAAGTGAGTCCATGCAAGGTGTATATGCTGCCTCAAGAGGTGTCAAATCATTTAAGGAATGATGAGGAAGGTCACCAACACCGTCAAGAAGAACATATACAATCTTGATATTGCTACTGAGTTGGGAAGACATATACACCTCAGATAATTACTCGTAAATTTATCTGTAGTGGAATAATACAATTAGAGATAGTGATATTGGTTTCAGCGTAACGAAATGCAATTTTTAGACGTTTCTGAATAGAAAAAGGTTATCACTTGACTATAAGTTGATATTATCGTTAGTCATATCGATCGACTGTGAATTTTTTCTGACTATACCGTGTGCAATACTTTGTTTTATAGAGTTATAAATAAAATATATATATATATATATATATAAAGTGATAATATCGATCGATTAGATGATTTATCATCCAAATATATTAAAAAAATAATCTTATCATGAATCTATTACTAATTCGTTATAGATAGTATTACGAGCTTTTTATTTTTAAAGTATTTGACTGATAGCTAGAAATAGTTTGGGTTAAGTTACAAACATTTGTCGATTAAGGTCATATCAAAGAAATTTTAGTGTACTGCCTATTGTTATTATTAGTCTATGTTCTTCTAGATACATATCTGCTAATTACATCACCATTCTCATCCTTGCTTGCTAAAATGAATCGCCATTTTTTCTCTCTAGCTTCTCTTATGCCTATTCTCGAAGAAGAAATTATTCTTTGAGGATTTATTCCATATTCTATATGAAGTTGAGTTCTTGCATTTGTCATGTCTTGTCCATTTAGAGATTTGTCAATCCTTAATGCCTGCGTAAGCTTTCCTGGTCCTGAAGATAATGAGAATTCGTCATCAGTATTACGCAAGATCTTCATAATATGGATACCTTCCAATGGTTGTAACGCCCTAATAAGAACTGCACCCGCTTTAACTTCAGACGATCTTGCAGATACATTTACACAATAATAATTACCATAAGTGAAATAAACATAAGCATGACCAGCTTCTCCAAACATTGGCGTATTTCTAGGAGTAACTCCTCTATAGGCATGACTTGCCGGATCTTCATCGAAACCGTATGCTTCTGTTTCAACAATTAAGCCTGACAATCTGTATATTTTATCCTTTGATTCATGAATAATACGAACAAGTTTTTTGCCAACTAACTCTTTTGCAACAAGTTCAGTATGTCTGTAATAGAATTCCTGATTTGGAATATCCAACGAATCATCTTTGCAATTGTCATATGACATAGATACGTCAACTTTGAATAGCAAATATTTGGTTTTCGATCGGTAATAAAGTAAGCGATCTATTCATACAATGTAGCAGTTAGCAGATATGTCATTTAATATATATCTATAAACAATCAAATGCACCTATAAGTAATTTACACATTTATGTTTGATTTTTTAATATCTGCAATAGGAATATTGGCTAGCATATTTGCCCTTTCAAGTACAGTACCGCAAATAATCAAGGGCGTCAAAACTAAGAAAATGGACGATGTGTCTGTCTGGCTGATATTGTCCTTAATAGTTGGGCTGTCATTATGGGTAATATACGGAATAGGTATAAATGATGTTGTGATCGTTGGAGGAAATTCAGTAGGAGTGTCATTAAATGTTGTACTTCTTTTTCTAAAATTTAGATATTCAAGAAATCCCATTAGCTAGAACGTAATTGATATTAACAAACGGAAAAAATCTATGTTAAAATCAATAAACGCAGATAAAGAGTATGAGAGAGTATTTTTTCATTCATTGAGCCTTTTCTGTAGTAAATAGAGATAATCATTTATCTTTACTATTTTCCCTGTATAGGAATAATACAAACCATATGAGACAAATTTTGATAATGAATATACCTATCTGTCGTCATACTATCAATAATTTTTTGTCTATAATATATTCAAAATAACGAAGGTGCTTCTATTAATCATCTTCCTCTTCCTCGTTATTTTGCTTGTCTTCTCCTTCTTCTCCTTCTTCTCCTTCTCCTACCGCTTCAAAACTTATTGATTTGGATATTTCTTCATAACCAGCTGCAGATGCATTAACATCAACGGCAAATGTACCGGGGTCAGAATCTTCATCAAGTTCCCAAGCATATGAAACAATCCCATCATCATCATCATCAAATTCCTTCGTGTCGCCAGAAGGATATGTAACCATACCATCAATGTCAGCATATTGTATTGTTTCATCTGATATTGCATCATTTACGGTAACTGTTACAGTCTGCTCATCTCCTAGGCTGATTGGATCCTCAGCCACTTCTATTTGTACCATCATTTTTGAAGCTTGATTTTCACTATTGGAGGGAGCGGTAATGGTGTTGTTCGAGGCAGACGAAGAAGGCATATCTCTGACAAGCACATTCATTACATCTTTATCCATAGTACCATGCTTGTCTGTAACTATCAATTCAAATGTAAAGACGGTATCTGCAGACACAATGGGAGAAGTAAATGTCAATACCTCTTTATCGACTCCTGCTGATGTATCTAACACTGGATTGCCTGCAGTCTGTTTCCACGAATAATTTAAGCTGTCGCCAATATCTAGATCACTACTGGCGCTACCTGAAAGGGTTAGAGACATATTTTCATTTACTTCTAAATCTGGGCCCGCATTAGCAATTGGGGCATTATTACTGGATGACAAAGAAGTATTGTTAGTAGATACATCTCTTACTAGAACATTTGTAGAGTCAGTCGATGTTAAACCGTTATTATCAATCACTGTCAATTCGAACGTAAAAGTAGTGTCAGAAGATACACTCGGAACGATAAACGTCCAAATTTTTGTTTGTGCATCTCCTAGAGTTATCAGTGGATGGGGATTTTGTTTCCAAATATAAGATAAGATAATACCATCAGGATCGTTACTTTTAGAAGCATTAAGACTAATACTTGAACCTTCATTAACTATCAAATCGCTGCCGGCGTCAGCTACGGGAGGAATTAATTTTAGTTCCCCTCTTCCTTCAAGCGAGGATGCATTGTCAAAGTTCGACTCTCTATTTTCACGAAACGAAGGAGCAGGAAGTAGATATGGTTTGGTATTATTTCCATTTGCTTGTTCTGTCCCTGCAGGTGAGATCGCTGGCTCAATACTCGAGTCGAGATAATCTGACAATATAGAAAAAGGAGGATTTTCTGGTTCAACTAGTAACGACTCATTATTTTGCTCTGCAGCCACCTTTTTAGGGTCTATAGAATCACCGCTCTCATATGATAATGGATCTTCTGTGTCAGCAGTTATTCCAGTAACATTTAGAGAATAATATTTTGTAGAACCTGGAATGTCTCCACATGATACTTTTGCAGTAAGTTCATTATTTCCCCCTTTTATCATATGATAATTTTTAGAGTATAGAAAAGACCATGTAGAATAATCATTAACTCCTCCTGGACCTGTTGCTGTAGCAGCTTGAAATGGTTTTAAATCATTCCAATCCAGATAAACCTGACAGGCGGTGGTCGCATTATCCGTTGAAATCCCTGAGACATTAAGTTCACCGATTGGAACTTGTTGATCTTGGTAATGAGAGGTAATTTTAACGCCAGGCGTATTATTAGCCTCTCCATATATAGCGATAGCAGCAACAGTAGACAAAGCTATCAATATCAAAGTTAGAAGAATTGATATTTTACTGTTAAAGTGAATAGCTTTATCCATTACGAGATACAAAACAAAGATAAAAAATACTTTTAAGTAGTGTTGTTAAAAGGCTTAGAGCTGATGTCTAATATATACAATCTTTTAATAGATGCTAAATCAATATTTGTTCTAATCGAATACACATAATTGAGCAATTTAGATTTCATTATATTTCTAATTCTCATCGATTCATTCAATCAATCTAATGAAGCTAATAGTCTCCCTACAAGTAACACAATACATAGTGACAATTACTGGTATTTGATTCAACATTTTATATGCATTTAATAGAAGATAATAAAGTGATAAGATTCACAGTAGGACGACCAGAGCAGTTTGTGTATTGCAATAAAAACTTTCTCATTATATACAACCCATAGAATTACTTTATTCATTCAAGAATAAATTACCAATGTAGATCGAGTCTCTCTGATTGCTGAATTATTTTTCGTTGGGATCATCTTCAAGCGTCCAAGGAAACCATTTTCCAATTATCTTTGCCCAATCAATTTTTACATAAAGGTATATCATTATTCCCAGCACTATAGCACTTGCAACAGCTCCAGCAAGTAAATATCCAGGATCGGTAGATTTTGAACCAAGGTTTTCAATGAATGGTCTTCCTAAAAAAACCGCTCCTAATACAATTATTTCATTAAGAACAAATTTTCCAAGGAAGGTTGCAATTGCGAATTTCCACGGATTATACTTTACAAGTCCAAGAGGAATATAGATCAGATCATCCGGTATAGGAGTAAGGGCGGCGGCAAACGCTCCTGGCCAACCATACTTTCTGAGCAGCCTTTGAAGAGGAAGTATTCTTCTCTTTGTCGTAGTGCTCAGGATGTTTCGGCCATAATAACTCACGTAGAATATTATCATTTTTGCTATGACCGCTCCGATTGCACTAGAAAGAGCTAAAATGTGAGGATCTAATTGTTTGTTAAAAGCTGCAGTGACAAGTACAGGAAAATATGGTATAGGAATGAAAACTATAATGCTTCCAACAAAACTTATTAGTAGTATGCCTAAGTAGCCAAAGTCATCATAGAATGCAAAGATTTCGTCGATATTAACCAATTAAACTACCTCGATAGATACGTCGTTATATCTAGAAGTTGGTCAATAGACTGATAATTGTATCTGAGTTAACCCTATCTAAGAGCATATATGAATTTGTGTAGGACAAGCTTGACATGACCTGCATAGTTATTTTGGTTTATTTATGAGTTATGTATAGTTGTCTTGGATTATCGTCATATAAAAAAACAGTAGAAAGGTAATGTCTTTCTATTTTTCTAATATTTCTCTATAGTGATATGCTTTTTTCAAATTGGCCATAATGGATAGATATTTTTATAAATTACTATCGAAAGCAAAATTGTTCGGAGTACAGCAGCTTCGTCAAGTTTAGTATGTGAAGCATCAGCGTAACAATACACAAAGTTCTCTTTCTAGCGTATTATCATAATATACATAGAACAAAAAGTTTAGGTGATTTCAAATAACACACATAAAAAAAATTTCAAAATGCTGTCCTAAAATTGTTATCATTGTTTGTATGGTAGTAATTGTTGCTTTTTAAGTGTGTCAGACCGTTGAATCTGATGAGCCGAAGATAATAATTGTCTTTCTCAAACTTGCAGTTACATACATTTTAAGTACAAATCACCATTATAACTCCATTTAATGAGAGTTTCAAGAGTCAAGGGAAATGACTTCAGATAAATGTTTTGACAATAACAAGCAAAAAAAGAAATCTTTGGATCTATAGATACAGCACAACCAAGCTTCATAACATTATCAATATATCCATCTCCTGGTTAATGTTAAACAAAGTAAGTATACTAAAAACTAGCAAAAATGACATAAGGATATAATTTGACAACTACAAAAATCATGTTTATCTACAGTCAAATATATCCCCCTTTCTGTTTTCGGTTGAAGGATTCTATAATCTGATTGTTTTATACTCCAAATTCTGACATATCTATTATGGGGATGGTTTATACTCTATTATCCTAGTAAGCATCAATATGAAAATAAATTTTAATAGTACATTTCTATGGAAGTTTCTATGGTAGTATGAACAAAAAAGAAATCCGATGCAACCAGAGGCATTATTAAATTTGTACACCTCAGTAAGCTCTAGCAAAGACTGCAATTTTCTTTGCTGGCTGATGACAATATATACAAATCGTTGAATTAGACTCTTCCTGTCCTTCAAATGGAATAACTCGAATATCTGCTCCTGTCTCTTCTTTTATTTTATCTTCACATTGTCTATTCGCGCACCATCCAGCTAAGACAAACCCACCTTTATTCTGAACAGTCAATTTTAATGTATCATAATTTGTCGCTTTGGTAATATTATCTTCGAGAAGTTCCTTGGCTCTATTTAGCATATTGCTTTGAATTTGATCTAACAGAGAGATCACGTGTTCAGTTAGTTGGCCCCGCTCCACAAGGATTTTATTCTTCATATCCCGTCTAACTAGCTCTACTTGACGTTTTTCAATATCTCTCGGACCTATATTTACCCGGAGAGGTACACCTTTCATTTCCCATTCATTGAATTTCCATCCAGAAGTATACTCATCCCTTTTATCAACATGAGCTCGGATTCCCGATTTTTTTAGTTCAATAAGTAGCTTATCGGCAGATGATTTTACCATCTCTTCATCTTTGTCTTTGTATATTGGAATTATGATCACTTGAATAGGTGCTATCTTAGGAGGAATAATAAGGCCTTTGTCATCGCCGTGAACCATTATCAATGCTCCAATTAGCCTCCAAGATGCTCCCCAAGATGTCTGCCAAGCAAAATGATCTTGTGTGTCCTTTCCAACATATTTTATTTCAAAAGGTTTGGAAAACCTTTGTCCTAAATAATGAGAAGTACCCATCTGTAATGCCTTCCCATCAGACATCATTCCCTCCAATGTCGCAGTATATTCTGCACCAACAAACTTTTCTTTATCACTTTTCAATCCAGTTACAGTTGGAATGGCTAAATGATCTTGAATCAATTCGTTGTAAATAGCTAAAATCGACATAACTTCATCTTCTGCTTCTTTGCGACTAGCATGGACAGTATGTCCTTCCTGCCAGAGAAACTCTGAAGTCCTCACGAAAGGTTTTGTTGCTTTTATTTCTGCACGTAATGCAGTATTCCAATAGTTGATTTTTAATGGTAGATCTCTGTAGCTTGTAACCCACTTCGCAAATATTGAGTATGCAAGAGTTTCTGAAGTGGGGCGTAAAGCAAGCTTCTCTGACAGGCTATTATCTCCAGCCTTCGTTACCCAAAATACTTCTGGCGTAAATCCTGCAAAGTGATCTTCTTCTCTTACAAGAAGACTTTCTGGAATTAACACAGGCAAAAAGCCATTCTGATGTCCTGTTTCCTTGAACTTGCTGTCTAATATGTCTCTAATAGATTCCCAGATAGCATAACCATATGGAGGAAGAGCTATGAATCCTTTTACAGGAGCATAGTCAGCAAGACCGGTTTTTAGCACAACTTGCGAATACCATTCACTGAAATTTTCATTTTTTTTAACTGTGATTCCAGTCTCCTTCACAGAATTCAACATTCACACGCAGAGGGATTAGCTTTATGAAGTTTTGGTGATTTTGATTTTATAGTGGCTCTCCTTTGCAGTACACCTTTCCTGAAACTCTACTATGGAAGTTCTTACAAACGTAACATTGGATAAATCCTACTTCTTTTTTTAGGACAGGGCAATCTACAGCTTCTAACTTCATACGTTTAAGCATCTTAGGACTAACCCCCTTTAGCTTGAGTTTACCTTTGTCATCCATCATACCAATACTTTGCAATTCTGTTTTCGCTTCGTCAGTTAATTTAATAGATTTTTCAACCACTTTAACAGGTACTAAGTATTTAGTTTCGAAGCTCTCACTCATGATAATAAAAGAAGGCAATAGTTATATAAGATCCTTCCTGATGACTAAATCTGTTTTTGCATCCTTCCAAAATTTTTAGAAATTTGCATTATTACAGAGGCGGCGACAGATCATAGGAGAGGGAGATACTTTCCTTTTTGGGTTCCCAAGTTGTTTCAGCGAACTCTCTTAGAATGAGAACTTTATATTCCCATTTGTAGTTTAATCCATCCCTTAATTTTGAAGCATTTTGTATATTTAGTCATATTAGAGAGATCACCACACAAAATAAGATAGGTCAGGACAAATCTTTGACTATCCAAATGTCATTTAAAGGACCAAAAACCAGTTGCCCTTTATGAGCGATTATTTCAGTTCATTTCAATGAAATTAATAAGATAATAAGCAATTTAATATTAAACCACCACCTATAAATATCGTTTAATCTAGTAACCGACTAACATTCTTAGGTGACGTTGATACTCATACTCATTAAGCTCTTTTGAGATCAAAATGAAAGATTTTTATTGATTTTATCATGGCGTCAATTACACGAAAAAAAATCAATATTGATAAAATGTGCTGGCTGTTTTTTTTGTATTAATCATCATTTGATGAGATGATATACCGACTAGTGACTTTTCATAATTAAAAATTTTAAAAATATCAATTAAATTTTTATTTTTATCTTTATTGATAAGTTGGAGAACCTTAATATATGTTGGTTGGAGAGGCTTATATAATCACACTACAATGCTAATCATTTTTGATGTGGAGGGTGTTCTGCTTAACGCTGAATATCTTCCGGTTTTAGCACAAATGATGGGTCCGGAGAAGGAGAAGCAAATATGGGATATTACAAAACAAGGTATTCGTGGAGAGATCAAATGGGAAGAAGGTCTTGTTCAACGTGTCAATGCACTAAAGGGAATTGCTTTTGAGGATGCTAAAAGAATAGGCGAAAATTTAGAAATGATGCCTGGCGCCAAAGAGCTTTGTTCATCTCTAAAAAAGGCTGGCTGGAAAATGATTGCTGTCTCTGGAGGGTTTACCATAATAACTGAAAGACTAAAAGACGAACTTGGGCTAGATAAAATATTCTCAAATGAATTGATATTCAACAACGGTAAGTTAGATGGTATAAATGTTCACGTAACATCAGATAAGGCAGCTGTAGTAATACCAACAATAAAGGAATGGGGTATTAAGAAGGAAGATACTGTAGTAGTAGTAGATGGTGCAAATGATTTGAAGTTGTTTTCACTAGCGGCATTCACAATAGGATTCTGTCCTGTAGATAAGGTTAAGGAGAAATCAGATGCAGTTATAGAGATACGTGATCTAATGTTATTACTTAACTTATTAGAAAAGAAATTTGGAAACGCAGTTATTGCACAGCGCAATAATAAGTAATCAATTTTTTATATTGTCAACGTTTATCTTGCTTTAATGGTTCATGCTAAAATAGAAATTATTCCAATTCATATTCCTGCAGCGATAAAACCAGAGGATAAATTAGATTTGATAATTTTAGAATCCATATGTCATGCTCATGAAAATCTCTATGACAGAGATATCATAGTTATTGCACAAAAAATTATTTCAAAATCTGAGGGTCGAATAGTGAACCTCAATTTGATCAATCCCTCCGATAAATCTATCCAGTTAGCAAGAAAAAATTGCAAAGATGCGAGAATTGTTGAAATGATTTTAAGCGAATCAAAAGAGGTAATAAGAGAAGATAGAGGAGTAATAATAGCAGAAACAAGACAGGGTTTTATCTGTGCAAATGCAGGAGTAGATCAGAGCAATGTTGAAGACAGTGACAATCATGTGGTTTTATTACCAATTGATGCGGATGAATCTGCAAGGAAAATTAGACATTCCATTAAAAAGCAAACAACAAAAAATGTAGCAGTTGTAATAACAGATACCTTTGGTAGGCCATTTAGAGAGGGACAAACCAATGTTGCAATAGGTATAGCAGGAATAAAACCAATAAAGAGTTATGTAGGCACTATTGATATGTATGGAAAGAAATTGAAGGTGACAGAAATTGCGACAGCGGATGAAATCGCATCTGCTGCCGAGCTTGTAATGGGTAAATCAGATGGCATCCCAGTCGCCATAGTAAGGGGTTGTATGTATGACGCAGAAGACAAACCCTCCATTTCCAACTTGGTAAGGAGAAAAGAAAAGGATTTGTTTCGATAATAAGATGAAGGAATGAATTATAGGAAGAAAATTGGCACTAGTAACTTTATTCAATCTACCAATGTTCTCTAAACACCATATTGTAATTTCAAAGATATTATAACTGTAAAGAATCTCAATAGTGTTATAGTGGTTTAAAGCATATAGATATTTTATAATGTCACTACAAAAACAGATATCAAACGAATAGGATCATTTCTAAAGTGGGTTTTTGAGCAAGATAATTTTATAAAATACATTTATGGTGGTATTCTAATAAAATATTGTGAGTTTTCTTATCATAATTTGCCACTGATATAGATTAAGTGAATTCGGATAGTGAATAATGATAAAAAATTCATATTTAAGACTGTTTAATAATACTATTTATAATATAGTATTCTTCTATGGTCTTCATAAACATTTAATATAATGATGCAATTATCTATTGTGTTCGTTAGTATGAGTACTAAAAGTGGCGAGTCCACAACTAAAACTATTGATGTCAGAGGGCTTTTTTGTCCTGAACCAGTATTTCGTACTAAGATCGAGATGGAAAAACTGGCAATAGGCGATATACTTAAAATACTATCTGATGATCCAGAATCTGAGGAAGATGTCTCAAGGTGGGTAAAAAGAAACGGTCATGAAATTTTATCAATAAACAAAATTAAAAAGGATCTTGAATTCACAATAAAGAAGGCAAAGTAGAATGACAACTGTCGCTCGACCTAATATAATTGACCAAGTTGGTCATACTCCCTTAATAGAACTAACTTCATTCTCAACTAAGCGTATTAAATTTTATGCAAAATTGGAATGGTCTAATCCATTTGGCTCTGTGAAAGATAGAGCTGCATATTGGATGATAAAGGATGCAAAGAAGAAAGGTATATTAAAGAAAGATAAAAGCATTATCATAGAGCCTACTTCTGGAAATACTGGAATTGCTTTATCTGGTATTGCATCATCATTAGGATATAAAGTTGAAATTGTTATTCCTGAGAAAGTCAGTGAAGAAACAAAAACGATCTTAAGACAATTAGGAGCAATTCTTCATGAGACATCTGATGATCTGTGCCCCAGAGTAGGAGCTGGGACGGATCAAAGTATAGCGCTTGCGAAGGCAATATCGAAACCTAGACCTGATATCTATTATATGCCAAACCAGTATGAAAATGATGCGAATTATTTGGCTCATTATGAAAGTACTGGTCCTGAGATTTGGGAGCAAACTAATGGTAATATCACTCATTTCTTTAGTGGCTGTGGTACGGGTGGAACTATTACTGGAACCGCTACTTTTCTTAAGGAAAAGAATCAGAGTATTAAAGTAGTCGCAATCCAAGCTCAGAAGAATCATCTCTTACAAGGTCTGAGAAATTTTGAAGAGTCTTCAATGCCAGATTTATTTAGACGTCGTGAAAAAGTCGTTGATGAATGGATGACTGCCACTAATATTGATTCCTTTAATATGGTTAAGCAGTTAGTAACAAGAGAGGGTTTACTAGTAGGCCCTTCCTCAGGGTCTGTCTTGTCATCTATGTTAAAAGCCGCTGAAAAACTAGACAATGGTCTTCTTGTAGGAATATTTGCAGATGATGGAAGAAAGTTTAGAAGTCTTTATTTGAAAGAAAATATCTTTGATAAAGATGAATATGATAATGCCCTCATAAGTGCAAAGAATATCTCAAATATTGCATATACACTTAGCTGATTATTGAACAATAACTTTTAATTCCTATGTCTTCTTTCAGTCAACCATTTTTCTACGTCTAATGCGGCCATACATCCAAACCCAGCTGCAGTTACGGCCTGGCGGTATCGATAATCATGTACATCTCCTGCTGCAAAAACTCCCTCTACACTTGTCTTTGTCTGGCTCTTTAAAATAATGTAACCTTTATCATCCATCTCCAGCTGACCTTTAAATATCGCAGTGTTAGGTTCATGACCTATTGCAACAAATAATCCTCCTGCTTCAATTATCTGTTGCTTCCCATTGTTTATATCCCTAATAACAATAGTTCCGATTTTCTTATCACCTTTAATATCAGCTACGACACTATTCCACAAAAAATGGATCTTGGGATTCTCGAATGCCTTCTGTTGAAGAATCTTGCTTCCACGTAATGACTCTCGTCTATGAATTATCTTTACAGATTTACCAAACTTGGTCAAAAATGATGCTTCTTCCAATGCTGTATCTCCTCCACCAACAACGACTATATCTTCACCTTTGAAGAACGGACCATCACAAGTGGCACAATAAGATACTCCTCGACCGGCAAATTGCTGTTCTCCTTCAATGCCTAATTTGCGAGGAGAGGCACCTGTGCAAATTAATACAGATTCTGCTTGATAATTTTCCGAGTGTGTTGTTACTATAAAAGGCTGTTTACTAAAATCAACTCGAATGACTTCATCGTCTACAACAACTGTACCAAATCTTTCTGCTTGTTCTCTCATATTCATCATCAGCTCTGGTCCAAATATACCATTAGGAAAACCAGGATAGTTTTCTACCTCACTTGTCGTCATTAATTGTCCACCAGGAAGGGTACCAGAAATGATAAGAGTTCTAAGTTTTGCACGTGACGTATAAACCCCAGCTGTATAACCTGCAGGTCCTGAACCAATGATGATTACTTCAAATGCTTCATTCCTATCGATATCGTGATCTTGTTCTTTTGCGGCAATCTTAGACATTAATATTAAGAGATAAAAAGGATAGCACCATTTAATAATTTGTTCGATATCAATATTCATATATAGATGGATACATTGATTTCATTTTATAGAATCTTTGAATAAGATTTCATTACAAGTAAGAATATCTGTAATTTATATAGTTGTCAAAAATTAATTATTAAGAAATAATTGTATTCTTCATTTACTAAGACATGGTTATCAAAATATAAAGGATTATATCAAATATTCATTCTTTGAGGAATTTATCGAGCAATAGAAGATCCCTTTTACATATTCTTTGACTATTTACTTGAGTGCTTATCAGATCCTCTTGCCAATGAGCGTTAAAGAGCCTACATCCAGCATCGCTACAAAATGGGTTTCCATCTGTCAAAAAGAAAAAAAGTGCTTGTATAACATATCCAGTTATAGCAGAGTTTATTCTATGATCATCGTAGTCAATATACTTTCCTACAAATTGCTTCTTCAAATCTTCTATGTCTGCAGCAGTGGGCATCCATCCAATTTGTCTAAGATAAAAATCCTTGGGCTTTGCAGGAGCTTCAATTATACCACTTGTAGATATAATAGACGGTGTTCCACAGATAATAGCTCGCGCATGATACCTATGGTCATCTTCACTAAATGTGCAGGTCAATCTGCTATCCAATATTATGTGTATATTATCGATCGTTTTTTCACTTTCAGGTAGTAATATTTCATATAATCTTTGCATCATAAAGCCATCATATCGCCCCCGCGATGTATGATATGGATTGGTGATCAAATATTTTTCAAAAAATACGCTATTCCTATCTGATTTACTTCCTATTTCAGGTTGACTATTATAAGGTTGACTTAAATCTAAGATTTGTAGCGAGGCAAGTTCTTCTGCCAACCAATCAACTGATATGGATTTTGTGACGTATTGCAGGAAAGGAGTTCTTATGTCTATTGTACAGTTTGAAAAAATTTCACCTATGTCTTGAGCAACTATATTCAGATTCAAATTTCTGACTGTAAAATCAGAATAAAGATGAATATATCGAAAATTCAATATTATTTATTGAAAGAAATAGAAAGAGATTTCAAGTTTGAATGCTATTTATCTTTAATTTAGGAGGTGCTTGTACCTCCTTTAGTTTACCGAGTGCTACTTCTGCAGCTCTCTTTCCTGAAAGCAGCATCGAACCAAATGTTGGTCCCATCCGTGGTAAGCCGTGTGTTTCTGTGACTGACATACCCGTTGCTATCAAGCCTGGAAAGATCTCATCCGTATTATTGACTACAGCGTCTTCAGCTCCATCTACCCACATAGGATCCATTCCCTTCCACTTGACGTAACCACGATCCATTAAGCGTTTTACAGCAACAGAGTCATGACCTGATGCATCTATGACAATTTTACTTTCAAGTGCAACAGGGTCTACACAAGTGATATTTCTAGGAAGAGCTGACACAGGCATCCAATTAACAACAACACCACATACACGATTCTTTTTTAATACCAAGTCATCGAATTTCGTTAACTGCAAGAATCTAACGCCCGCATCACAAGTAGCGGCAATTAATTTTGAGCATGCGTGCGGTCCCCATGTAGCGTAAAGTCCTTCATTTACCTTCCTATATGGGACACCGAGTTCATCCCAGACCTTTTGTGCAGGAGATCTAACTGTTACAGGATTCATCATATATCCGCCGACCCAATAACCGCCACCAACATAGTTATTCTGTTCAATAATGAGTGTCTTTACCCCCTTTTTTCCCAATTCCATGCCTGCCGATAACCCACTAGGTCCTGAGCCAATGATTATTACATCAGAATCTGTAAATTCTGCTATGGTCTCATGAAACATGTCGGCGATAGCGCGAGTGATTTCTTTCTCGTTTACATCAGCAAAGATCTTTTTCATATATGGTTCTTCTTTTACTACTAGCTATTAATACATTCTCTGCTAAAAATACTTCAAGATAAATATACTAATTGATAAGTTTTGGTTCTATCCTATACACTTCGTTAATTGATATCATCATTGTTTAACACAGAATAAGATATATTTAGAATTATTCTGCTTATTTGATCGCAAATAAGTTATTATCTTTCATTCTACTGAGAATATATATAGACGATGAAAGAGTGAAAAATACTAAATTATAAGATAAAAATATCATATCTTTTACAATGCAAACAATTTGAGAAACATCTTGTAAATAGTAATAGGATATTAATGAGTGTTCAATCTTCAATCTTTTATGGGCTTAGTTACCTGATTGTTTCGGATTTTAGAATCAATGTCCGTGAGTAATTTTATCAAGTCAGATCTATGGGAGTTAAGATAGTCTTGCCCCTTGTCTTTTAATCTTATCTGAAACAGTCTAAGATCTCTATGCTCGTCAAAGAATTGTTCTATCATGGCACTACCATGTTTCATAGGATTGATGAGAGAATCAAAATCCTGGATGGTTGAATTGACATCCCCCTTTTCTACAGAGTCTTTGGCTCTGCCAATAATTTCAATGATGTCTTTCAATTGCTGCACTGGAGCAGAAATTTCTTTGCTTTTTCCAAGAAGACCTGAACGTTTTGCTGTACCGACTTTATAGGCTATTTCACTGGCAAGTTCGTAATATTCTTCCCTGCTTGTCAATGACTTTTTTTCTTTTTTAATGATTAATCCTTTCATAGATAATCGAGTTATGGCATCTTCGACATCTTCCTTGTCCATTGCGGTAATCCATACAATCTTTCCTACATAATCATAGCCTTGTCTGATAGATTCTAATACTACAACCTCAATAATTCGCCGGAATCCCTCCTCGGCTCTAGCATTTTCAAAGTCTCTATCACGGACCGCTTTCTTGGCATTGGAAATATCTATTTCTATGGAACGCTTTAAGGCTTCTAATCCCTCATCTACCCTGCCACTCAAAGTAAGATAGCATGCTTCATTATACCAAGACATACCATCATTAGGGTTAGTATCAATTGCTTTTTCACATGCCGCTATTGCCTTGTCATAATTTTTCATTCCATAATATGATAAACCTTTCAAATTCCAAGCTTCTGCATTATTAAGGTCGATCTCTAGTGCCCTATCATATGAGGAAATAGCAGCATTATATTCATTCATGTGAAAATGAGCATAGCCTTTTTTGATCCACGCATCGACATAATTTTGATCTATTCTTAATGCAAGTTCAAAACAACGAATGGCATCTTCTAATTTCTCATTCGCCATGTGATTTATCCCTTTCTTGTATAAATCACGCTTTTGAAACTCAAGATCTTCATTATAATCTGTTTGTTGAGTATTATTTTCGGAAGGAGTATTGAAATATCTTGTGCTTTTCCTTCCTAGAAATCTGCCCATGAATAAATTGCTCAAATCGCAGATAAATACATTTGGACTAGTATAACAATTACTATATACCAATCCGTTATGTTTATTTATGCTATGCATTGTTAAACCCGATAGACAAAAATAGCTCCATTGGTCTGTAAAATGTCCTGTTTTGCTCCCTTAATTAAGATTCTTACCATCTCTTTATTGTAATATTAAACAAACAGATTGAACAATTTCTGATATGTTTTAATTTACACTTCTATTTGTATATGGAAACTAGTCATCTAATCCTCACTTATATCCTTGATACAATGGATAGTTCTCTCCCGAGATGCTTTTTCATATATACAGAAGAAAGATGATGCGCTAGTTTTGAGAATTTAGGTGTTTTAGGATACCAATTCTTCCAACATTGATATAAACACATATTTTTCATAACCAATGTCTAATAAAAAATTACAGTAATTGTCTTGCAATAAAATGGTTTCTTCCAAAAAGTATGAATCTGCTTTTGCAATGTTTCTCTAAGGAAAGAGATCTAGAATATTAAGTTTGTATATAACCGATATCTTTTGTTGACGTTTTCTTTCCTTTCTGTAAAAGCATAAGAATAATAGGGATTCTACAGCTATAGCATTTTAAGTTAACACAATACTTTTTATCATAAGTGCTAATTCAAAAGCAATTATATCCGTATAAATAAAGTCAACTTATAAACATTTGATGCTTCTGATATAAAGGCATTCATACAGCAAAGTTGATTGTTATATGTATATATATATCTATACATACATACCCAGGATACAAATATTCCATCGCTTTATGAATATAATAATTTAGTTTATATCACTAGACGGATAAATATGTCACAGAACTTAATCTACTACTTTACTTCTGAGTTTTGTCTGTCTTATTAATAGAAAAGTAGTTAGCAAAAAGAAAAATAACGTCAACATTTAAATGGTGTCTTCATTTAGCTTACATCAAACACTTTGGGAGCTAAATTAAAGGGTGGATACTTTTGGCTTGTCAGCCTTCGACAATGATAAAATTCACGTCGAGTTACATAAGTTAAATACTAATTGCAATCAGTTTCAAATATTCCAAAAGTTTTATCGCTTATTTGATAAAATATTCATATTGGAATCGCTTATTGGTCCCAAAGAGTTATCAGAGGTATCAATTATCGGATTCGATCCAAAAATAACCGTTACCTGCAATTCAAAGACCTTCATAGTCTGTAATAGAAATAAAATAATAGAAAAAATAGACACTACCGAACCGTTGTCCCAACTACGCAAGATCATGCCAAAGATAAGTGATGACCGGTTCAGGTACATAGGTGGAGCAGTTGGTTACATTAGCTATGATGCAATACGGTTCTGGGAACGCCTGCCAAATAATATTAAAAAGGAAAAGAACAAATTCCCATTATTAGAATTTGGAATATACACCGATGGCATACTTTTCAAGCATACGGAAAATCAAGCATATTATTTTCATGTAACAAATGATTGTCGCTTGGATGAGATTCAAACCCAAATAAATCGTTCCTCTAAAAAAAGCCATTATCCTTCTTTTTCATATTCTACTCCGAAGACAAACATAACGCAAAAAAAATTCATGGATTTGGTAAATAAATCCAAAGAATACCTTTACAATGGAGATATCTTCCAAGTAGTTTTATCAAAGAAGATGGACTTTAGTATTAGGGGGGACTTACTTGGAGTTTATCGGAAACTGCGTGAAATCAACCCATCTCCTTATATGTATTTTTTAAAAATGTCTGATAAATGTATCATAGGTTCAAGCCCAGAGATGCTTTTACGGATCACGAAAGACTTAGTAGAAACGTTTCCAATTGCAGGAACACGACCAATAGTAAATGACGAGAATAAGAACAAAGAGTTAAGCATAAGTTTACTCAATGACGAGAAAGAAATTGCAGAACATACAATGTTAGTAGATCTAGCTCGGAATGATATAGGACGCGTATGTAGATATGGTACAGTTAGAGTTCGTGATCTCATGACCGTAAAACGATTTAGCCATGTTCAGCATATAGTATCCCATATAGTTGGTCGCCTTCAAAATGGTAAAGATTCATTTGATGCCTTCAAAGCAATATTTCCTGCTGGAACTGTTTCAGGCGCTCCAAAAGTACGTGCAATGGAAATTATTGATGAATTAGAACCTAATATTCGTGGACCATACGCAGGTGCGTTGGGTTATTTTTCATTTAATGGTTCATGTGATTTTGCAATCACAATAAGATCTCTTTTTATAAACAATAATAGAGCATATGTTCAATCAGGAGCCGGTATTGTTATCGATTCTATTCCAGAAAAAGAATGGGACGAGACAGAATATAAGTTAAATGCGATAATGTCTGCACTTAGAGACCAAAAGAAGGATAAAAGGTATAAAAAATTCGTTTAATTAATAATAGGACATTGAGATGATCATCAGACAATTTTAGTGGATTGGGTCCATTATCTTCTGAGCATGATGGATATAGTTTGCACATATTATGGATACACTATCCCCTTAGCTCGTTTCAAATAGCAATCATTAGTGTCTAACAATAAGACCTATTAGCTAAATGAGAAGACATTTTAGGCAATTGCCCTGTTCATCGATTATTTAATGAATAATGATAAAACCAATCAGAAAGAATAGTAAACAACAAATTATCTTATTTTTCCTTTATATTCTTAGATATCACATCTCCAGAAACAACTTTATGAATACAACCATATGGTGTCTCTATCAGCAGAAATCCATCATTTTCATCAATATCTACAGCCACTCCTTGAAGTATTTCATTTGACTGTTTCACTATAACTTCTTTTCCTAAGGTATCAGATATCTTTTTGTATTTTTTGATAATTTCCCCAGCTCCTTCATTTTCTAATTGAAAAACGTACCTTTCTATATTTTCCAAAAGCAATCGTATAAAATCAAACTTTTCAATTTCTTTTCCATGAAGTTCATTTTGTAGTGACGTAATGTCATAAAAACCTGCGGACTTTGCAATTTCTGAATCAATTTTTTTTATATCTATATTAACATTTACCCCTATTCCTATTACAACAAAACTGATTTTATCAGCCTCAGTACTTACATCTAAAAGAATACCAGAAACTTTTCGTCCGTCGATAACAACATCATTAGGCCATTTCAATTTAGCATTTAACTTAGTCATTTTCTTAATCACATCACATACAGAAAGCGCGGATAGTAAAGGAAGAACAGTGATCTGACTACTTTTTAATTTTGGTTGCAGAATAATGGACAGCCAAATACCTCCAGTTGGCGAAATCCATCTTCTTCCCATTCTTCCTCTTCCCTTTGTTTGATGTTCAGAAACAATAACTGTTCCATGAAGATTATCCATTTCTCGTTCTGCTAAAGAAAGAGCAATTGTTTGAGTAGATTCAACGGTTTGGTAGAGATATATTCTTCTACCAATAAAAGATGTACGCAACGCAGAGAGAAAATTCTCGGTACTACCACCGTCAGTGCGAGGCAAATCCTTCTGTACATGATTACCTTTGAGTTCAATAGTATTATCGCGCTTTTCTATACTTCTAATACATCTATTATTTTATAGATATATATTTTAATATAACGATATTATTGATTACACAAATTTCCAATTCAGAATTAAAAACGAATCCTCCATTACAATGAATTTCCAATATTAATCAATATAGTGCTTTATATATAAGAATAAAATTCCTTCTATGCTAATCCAGCAATAGCGCCTATGAGATAAGTCTAGATTTAAAGTCGTTCTTTACAAATTATCTATCTTAATAATAATGTGGAATCAGATATTATTAATTTGCTCAATACAACGATAGTATGTTATCTGATTTATAGTAACATCTTCGATTTTGAACTGTAATCTCGCTTGTCTTGTATTTCTTTTCTTTGCTATGACACCGTGGGTAAGACCACCTATGAGTTCTACCAAACCAACCTTTAACATAACATGATTAACATCTTCTTCACTTATCCCTAATGCCAAGGAGATTTCTTTCGCCGAAAATCCTTTATCTCTATTTCTGCAAAGAAAATCTGTGACTATTGAAGCAAGGTCCTTATGCGCGTCAAATTCAGCTGAGTCTATTGGCGGTGAAATATGATATCACATTGAATAGAGCGACATATTCTCTATATGTTTTTATCGTATTCTTTTGTCTTCTTTTTTTTCATTATTATACTTCGTAACATATATCGTTTGTTCTGTAAGAATTTAGATCTGACTATGCGTTCTGACTTAAATTTGTTCAAAATGGAGCCCTATATTATTTCTGCGGAAAAGATCCAAAGCAAAGAAGATGATTATTATTATAAAAAAATATACGAAAGATAATCGCCGGTTATAGAAGGAATAGATAATGATAACAATATGGTTGAGGGCGATTAGAATCAGGTTCCTATTTGCCTCTGTTATTGCAGTCATCAATGGTTTAACAATATCATTTTGGAAGTACGGAGCCTTTGATATTACTTATGCCATTCTTACATGTGGAGGCGTAATTTGCCTTCATGCTAGCGTTGATCTATTGAATGATTACTGGGACTATAGAAGAGGGATCGACAAAGTTACAAAGAAGACTAAATTTAGTGGAGGAACTGGAATATTACCTGAAAATCTTCTTAAGCCAAAGACAGTCTATGTTGCTGGAATTTCGTTCCTTCTATTAGGATCTTTAATAGGAGTCTATTTTGTTGCCATAAGAGGCGTAACGATTGCCATCATATTAGCATTTGCAATCCTTTCTATTTATTTCTATTCAATAAAGATAGTTAATGTAGGATTAGGTGAGTTGTTTGTCGCTATTAAAAGCGCTATGATCGTGATTGGAACCTTTTATGTTCAGACAGGATTGATAGATATGGTTGCTTTGTATATCGGAATTATTGTAGGAACGCTATCCGCTTCTGTTTTGTTCGTTAATTCATTTCCCGATTATGATGCCGATCGCGACAACGGAAGACGCACTTTGGTTATAATTTTGGGAAAGAAGCGTGGAGCAAAGCTATTACCATTACTTGTAAGTGTAAGCTATGGCCTCATTGCAGTTGGTATATTACTTGGTTATACAAAATTGTATTCTTTAATATCTTTTATATCCATTCCTGTGGCTGTGAGAGCTATCAGACAATTAGAGGAAAATAATCAGAAAGTCGAAAAACTAGTACCTGCCATGACTACAACCTTATTGTACTCTAGAATAACTGGCATCTTGTTGGCTATTAGCTTACTATTATAAGTTAGTCTATTTAACCAAATATAAGCAATATCAGCAGTTATTGATTATGCGTTTATATCATTCTGTATAGTAAACCGCATGGATACATTTTAAGTATACAAAAAGTGTACTTTGTATAAATAATCTTCTTAATATTTAACACAAGCAGAAAATTGATAAAATCCCAGACTGCTAACTACTGCCTGCTAGTCTAAATCTACATGATACAAACAGTACGACAAATTACTTTTGTTTAATCCTTAAAACATTAATTTTCCTACTACTATAAGAGAATCATATGTCCAGCACATTTAACTCATTGAATGGTTTTGCAACACCTGTTGGAACAAAAAAATATTTAGAGTACGCAATTCAAAAAGGAAAACCCGCAAGTCATTTTCGTATTTTTGATAATCTATACTTATCAAGTATAGGAATGGGAACTTATCTTGGTCAAGCATCTTCAGAGGATGATAAGGATATTGAAAATGCAGTTTATGAATCTATTAAATCAGGAGCAATTAATGTAATTGATACGGCAATCAATTATAGGGCTATGAAGTCAGAGAAAAGTATAGGTAGAGCATTGTGCCGTCTTATAAAAGACGATATTATATCAAGGGATGAAGTTTTTATCTCTACTAAGAATGGTTACATTACAAACGATGGGGATTATCCCAGAATAGACGTGATGGAATACATGCAGAAAATGTTTATATCAACAGAAATTATAAATCCTAATGAGATAAGCTCAGGTTACAATGTCCTTAATCCCAATTACATTGCACGATGTATTGATAAATCTATGGCCAATATGCATTTGAAATGTATTGACCTTGTTTATGTTCATAATGCCTTTGAAAGTTGGTTTGAGGATGTTAGTAGAGAAGAATTTATGCACATGCTATCAAAGGTCTTTGAAGTTTATGAAGAATACCGTTCTCGTAATAAAATTAAGTATTATGGAATGGCAACATGGACTTGTTTTAGGGTACATCCAGATAACAGAGAATATATATCATTAGAGGAAATTGTGAAGCTAGCAGAACATGTTGGTGGGAAACAGCACGGATTTCGCTTTATACAACTTCCATATAACTTGGCATATAATGAACCTATATTTCTAAAAAATCAGGATGTTGGGTCAATAAAAAATTTGACTATATTAGAAGCAGCTGAAAGACTAAAAATTGGAGTGTTTACAAGTATCCCTTTATTCCAAAGTCGATTGCTTAATGCAAGAATACCTGATTATGCAGGATTAACAGATCAAGTTGAAAAACTAATTCAAATAATACGCTCTACCCCAGCGGTTCTCTCTCCATTGATAGGCCAAAAGAAATCTGAACATGTACTACAAAATATAAAAATCGCTAACATTCCTCCGTTGAGTAATTTAGAATATAAAAAAACTATTCAAACGCTATTTAATTCAAATACATAATCTTGAAATTATTGATGCTACGTTGTATGAATATTCATGTATTTATCAATCAATATATTTTGAAACACCGTCATAGAGTACACAATTTATCTCATGTGCCGTGGACAATCACCGAGTTCTTTATAGGCTTTGTTGTTCTCAACTCTATCGATTTTGCATTCAATAGTGAGGAGATGTAACAATAGTAGTTTGATATTTGCTAATGCTTCAAGAGGGTTCTCTATCACGAACATATCTTCATAATTATAATGATACAGGTTTTAAATTATAGCTAACTAGTTATCTAAAAACATTATTCTTACCATAACCAACCCTTTTAATGAATAGACAATTTGATTATTGCATTTAGATAATAAAAGAACATATAATCACATTTGCAATCTTTGTAGATTGTTGATAATTTAAATATAGTTAATATTTTTACACAATTAGCTCTTGCATTAATTATCATATAACTCTATAGCATTTGGATTAGTTATCTTTTTTATTTCATTACTATTGGAATGATCTATAATTTCTTTTAATGCTTTTCCGTCTTAACAGTAAATTCTGTAGCATTTAATTGAATACCGCACATGTTACATCTGCCGTTAGATGAACGTAATACATCTTTGATTGATTTTAAGTTTATAATCTTATTGATTATACAACCGCATTTGCCGCAGACGATTTCAATTGATGGATACGACATAATTATACGATAAATTATTAGATCAATAAGAAAAGTCAGATCAATATCTTTTGACGAATAAGTAAGAGAATTTTTGAAAATATGCTATGGTCAGAACTTGATGTATAATAGTGATTAATAAGCAAACAATTTGATAAATAATATTTGTTATTTATTCTAAATCATTAATATGACTTGAGTAAATAATAACTCCATAGAATGATCTAGATATTTCTGTATACGTAATTATACTGCATCCTGATACATTGATAAATATATATATATATATATATATAAAAAGAAAGGCCAAAAGAACTTCAAGATATTTTTGAATTTTGATTTTATAAAGAAATGAATATTATAGCAGATGGATAAAGATAAATATAAATAGAAATATGTAAATGTTCGAATTGATGCCTGTTGACCCTGTTTGCGGTATTGAAATGGACCAAGAGCTCGCAATAATACATAACCACAAAAATAAAACCTATTACTTTTGCTGCGACGGTTGTAAAAGAATTTTTAAAAAGAAACCTCATAAATATTCTAAATAATATGACATGTAGTACTATAGATACATAATGAGATTAGTAATACAATAAACGTTGAAGTTCTAAGGTTTTCAATCAGATAGATAAGGCCTGATACATTCCAGCTAACTACTTGAAATTGTTTAGTAAACTGCTCTTGATCTATAAAGATAATATCTTTGTAACTCTGAAGGTAAAAAAAACAAAATATGACAAATGCAATATCTCCTTAGCATATATTTTATAGAAGCACCCACAAGAACGGTTGATGAAGGCAGTCTTTGTTAAAGGTCAAAACTCAGTTTTAGTTGACGAAGTGCCGTCTCCAAAACTAAGTGATGGAGATCTAATTGTTAAAATGCGCACATGCGGCTTATGCGGATCCGACTTGGAGAAAGTTTATGGTCAGTATGGTATGGGTTCTGCAAGGCTCGGACATGAGATTGCAGGTGAAATTATGCAAATAGGAAAGGAAGTAAACGGTTTTGCTCCTGGCGATCGTGTATTTATTCACCACCATGTCCCATGTTATTCATGCCATTATTGTCTTCATGGAGACTATACTATGTGCAATAGATATCAAAGCAGTAATATAGATCCTTGTGGGCTATCTGAACAAATCCTAGTTCCTGAATGGAATATTTCGAGAGGCGGTCTCATAAAGCTTCCAGATAATATTTCATATGATGAAGCATCTTTGATAGAGCCTGTGGCGTGTTGTCTAAAAGCACTTGCAAAGTGCAATTTCCATAAAGGTGATGATGTTGCAATTTTGGGAGCAGGCCCAGCTGGTATGATGCACATGCTTCTTGCGAAGGTGTTTGGCGCAGGGAGAATTTTCATAATTGACATTAATCAGTTTAGATTAGATTTTGCAAAGAAACATCATGAAATCAAAGGTTATAATTCCCTGATTGATAGAGATTTCATCAAGAAAATCCAAGAATCTACAAATGCCAGAGGAACAGATATCACAATAGTTGCCACTGGAAATACAAGTGCACTACTGCAGTCATTTAAACTCACAAGAAGGGCAGGCAGAATACTGCTTTTTGGCGTACCGCCAAAGGGATCCAGTATTTCTTATGATTTGAACGATTTCTATTCAAACGAGCAAACTTTGATTCCTAGCTATGGTGCATCTGAAATTGAAACCAATCAGGCGTTAAAATTAATTGCTGAAAAACGTATCGATATTACGAGTTTGATAACTCATCGTTTTAAAATTGATGATACACCACAGGCAATAAAGTGCGCGCATAATGCCAACGATGCAATGAAAGTAGTTGTTATGAATGAATAGAAAAAAGACATAAATAATAAAAAAGTATAAGCTCAAAAAGAATTAGTAGAATGGATTGGGGCATGAAAAATAGAATATCGAAGATCATTCGTCCAGGAGACGGCCGTTGTGTGATGCTTGCAGTTGATCATGGTTATTTTTTGGGTCCAACGGACGGTTTGGAGATTCCAAATAAAACAATCAAGCCCTTACTGGCTTTTGCTGACTCATTAATGATTACAAGAGGCATTTTAAGAACATCAGTAAACCCTAGCAGTGAAGTTCCAATAGTTCTCCGCGTCTCTGGAGGAACAAGCATTGTTGGAGAAGATCTTTCCAATGAGACCATAACAACTTCTATAGAAGAAGCCATCAAACTTAATGCCACCTGTCTTGCTGTTTCAATTTTTGTTGGAAGTAAATATGAGCATCAAACACTTGCAAGCTTGTCGCGATTAGTAGATGAAGGCGAAAAATACGGTATACCCGTTCTGGCAGTTACTGCAGTGGGAAAGGAAATGACAAGGGATGCTAGATATCTTGCTTTAGCATGTAGAGTCGCTGCTGAACAAGGGGCGCACATCGTCAAGACGTACTATTGTGAGAATTTTGAAAGAGTTGTGGAAGGCTGCCCTGTTCCTGTAATTATCGCAGGAGGCAAGAAATTGCCAAATGAAATTGACGCATTGAAATTAACGTACGAGGCAATAGAACATGGAGCCACTGGGGTTGATATGGGTAGAAATATTTGGCAGTCAAATTATGCTGTCGCTATGATAAAATCCATTAGGTCAATTGTCCACAACAATTTGGATGTAAAACAAGCTTATCAAGTATTTATTAAGGAAAAAGAAAGACAGATAGAAGAGGAAGAAAAGCAAATTAAATCTATATGATGTTCAAACAAAGTATTTAATTATTTTACGCCATGTTAACGTCATGCTTAATTGCAAGGGAAAAAAGATTGGCAATAGTTTGAGTGGTTCTCAAATATTATCTTGATTAAGGGGATTTTGTAGAAAATCACATGAAATCAAATCTAATGTTATTATGTAAACTACTGAGTTAAGACGTCATCGCACTTATACAAATCTATATTGACATCAAGAAGTCTATAGATAAGTCTAATCCTCATGTGGTATTAATACATACAAGCATATTTTTTAGCATATATGCTAATTATCACATTAATTGGCAAAATCTTTATTAATTATATCATTGCATTCTATCAAGAATGTCTCCTAACAACGGTGGAGGGTTTACATTAACTTGTTCGCAGTTTCAGGTTAAAGATAAATCTGTTATCCTGTTACTGCATCAACTAGTCCCATGAATCAAGCTCTGCACTCCCCCCGTTTTAGCAGGGCGTTTGTTTAGAAAACATATTGGTGAATAGATATATATGGTGGAAATGACTGGCGCAAAAGCGCTGATTTATGCTCTAGAAAAAGAAAGTGTAGACATAGTCTTTGGAATTCCTGGAGGAGCTAACTTGCCCATCTATGATGCCCTTGTAGATGCAAATCTTAGGCACATACTTGTCCGACACGAACAATCTGCCGCTCATATGGCAGACGGCTACGCAAGAATTAAGAGGAAGGCAGGAGTATGCTTTGCAACTTCGGGACCGGGAGCGACTAACTTGATTACAGGAATAGCAACAGCCTATGCTGATTCCTCACCTATGATTGCAGTAACAGGTCAGGTACCATTAGCCATGATAGGAAAGGATGCATTCCAGGAGACCGATATAATTGGTGTAGCCAATCCTTGTACTAAATACGCATTCCAACCAAGGGCTGCTCAGGAAATCCCGGAGATGGTGAAAAAGGGATTCTATATAGCCGAGAGCGGAAGACCAGGTCCTGTTCTTATTGATATCCCAAAAGATGTACAGCAATCTTCTGCAAATATGAAGTTTCCAGATCTTATCAAGGTACGTGGGTACAATCCCATCATTGATGCAGATCTATCTCAGGTAGGAAAGGCAGTGGAGATATTATTAAAGGCAGAGCGACCAATCATCATGGCCGGCGGAGGAATTATCTTGTCTGGAGCATTCTCTGAACTACAGGCTACGGCAGAATTGTTAATGAGTCCCGTAGTGACGACTTTTAAAGGTAAAGGAGCCTTTCCAGAAAACCACCCTCTGGCGATGGGTCCTATAGGAATGCATGGACATCCAGAAGCAAATAAAATCATCCTTGAAGCAGACTGTATATTAGCTGTTGGAGCGAGATTTTCTGATAGATCTGTTGGAAGATTCGATGAATTCGGAAAAGGAATGAACATCATTCATATGGACGTTGATCCCGCCGAAATTGGTAAAAACAAATCTGTTGATGTGGCAGTAGTAGGTGACGTTAAATCTTCGTTGAGAACGATTGTAAAGATGCTTTCAAAAAAAATAGTAAAAAAAAATACAGACTATCCTTGGTTAAAGAGGAGAGCCGAATTGGTAAATTATTATGCTGAAAGCATTAAGGATTTTCCGAGAGACCTAACAGCCAGGAAAGCATTAAAAAAACTTAGAGAAATATTACCTATAAAGGCGATTGCTACTACTGAAGTAGGACAATGTCAAATGTGGACATCATTGCATTTTGATGTTATTTCTCCTGGTACTTTCTTTAGTTCTACCGGATTAGGAACAATGGGTTTTGGGTTCCCTGCATCTATAGGGGCGAAAGCTGCCATGCCAGATGTGCCAGTCGTTGACATCGCAGGCGATGGTTCATTTAATATGACGGAGAATTCTCTTGCAGTATCTGTGCTTGATAATTTACCTGTAATTGTTTTTTTAATGAATAATTATATGCTAGGAATGGTAGCTCAGTGGCAACGGACATTTTATAATAGAAGATATATGGGGGTCCATCAACATAACTGTCCTGATTATGCAAAGATAGCCGAAGCATATGGGGCTGAGGGAATAAAAGTTCAGTCATTGCAGGAGTTAGAAAAAGCAATAATAACAGCTCTGAAGACCGATATCGCCACTGTTATCGATATATCCATAGATCCAGAAGAAGATGTCTATCCATTCGTTGCACCAGGAACTGGCCTTAAGGACATGATTACGGGGTCATGAATTAAATCATGATAATTACACCAACTGCTTCTTCATCCTTGAATATATCAAATGTCCCAAATGTCGAGGACAAAACTTGGTATATAATTTCTGCCCTAGTAGAAGACAAGCCGGGCGTTCTGTTTAGAATAACTAATCTCTTCAGGGCAAGGAATTTTAACATTGAAAGCATTACAGTTGGATCGACTGAAAATGCCGATCTTTCAAGAATGACTATTACAACAGAAAGTGACGAAAAGACATTAGATCAGTTAGTGAAACAGCTGAGAAAACTAATTGACGTTGTAGAGGTGAAAGTCCTTGATATAGAAAGAACTGTTTATCGAGAACTTGCTTTAATTAAAATGAAAGCAGTAGATCCTACTACTAGGATGGAGATAACAAATTTCGCATCTGTTTTTAGGGCAAATATACTCGATATAGGTAAAGAAACCATTACTGTAGAACTTACTGGTACGCCAGACAAAATAGAAGCATTTAAAAATCTTGTTGATCATTTCGGAATAATCCAGTTGGCAAGAACGGGTGTTTTGGCCCTTCCGAGAGGTGCATACTCTTAATGTCAGATTTAAAAGATACAATAAAGATTTTCGATACTACGTTAAGAGATGGTGAACAAACACCAGGTGTATCTATTACCCCAGAGCAAAAAATTGCTATCGCTTCAAAACTAGACGATTTAGGTGTTGATATCATTGAGGCAGGTTTTCCAATTGTTTCTCCTGGAGAAATGGAAGCAATAACAAACATAACAAAGCAAGGGCTAAAAGCAGAGATATGTGGTTTGGCTCGTACAGTTCAGGCTGACATCGATGCTGCTATAAAATGCAACCTTACCTATATCCATACCTTTATTGCTACTTCTGATATTCATATGCAATATAAGCTAAAGATGACGCGTGAGCAGGTTCTAGAAAAATCGATCTGGGCAGTAGAATACGCAAAGAAGCATGGCATGAAGGTAGAATTTTCCGCAGAGGATGCTACGAGATCCGATAAGCAATTCTTAAAGGAAGTCTTCAAAGCAGTCGAGATCGCAGGTGCAGATAGGCTTGATATCCCTGATACTGTTGGTTATGCAACTCCTCAATATATCGCTGAACTTGTAAACGATGTTAAATCAGCTACTAAATTGACTATCAGCATGCATTGTCATGACGACTTTGGACTAGCAGTAGCTAACTCAATCGCAGGAATTAATGCGGGTGCTAATTGCGCTCATGTTACAATTAATGGACTAGGAGAGAGAGCAGGAAATGCATCATTAGAGGAATTTGTTATGGCACTTCAATGCTTATTTAATAAAACACACAATATCAAAACTGAATTGCTTTATGAGACGTCAAAATTTGTGTCTAATAAAATGGGAATAATCGTTCAACCAAACAAAGCAATAATTGGTGAGAATGCTTTTGGCCATGAGTCTGGCATACATACGCACGGCATCTTGAACAATCCTCTCACTTACGAACCTATTAGTCCAGAGATCGTAGGAAGAAAAAGATGGCTTCAAGCAGGAAAGCATGCTGGTGCTCATGGAATTAGAGCTATGTTAGAAGACTTTGGCATTAGACCAACTGAAGAGCAGCTTCACCATATTGTCGAAAAACAGAAAAAACTTGCAGATAGAGGAAAGTCTATAACAACTGCAGAATTGTTGTCCATTGCTGGAGAGATTATGAATAATAATAAATTCGAAGAAAAGTTTAAGCTCTATGATTTTCACATCGTGACTGGAATGAATATCATCCCAACAGCTGTGGTCAGACTTAATACCGAGGGTAAAGATTTTATTGCCTCTGAAATAGGCGTGGGACCGGTTGACGCTGCATTGAAAGCGATCCAAAAGATCGCGGTGGAGATGGCTAATATTAAAATACGTGAATACAAACTCGATTCTATTACTGGTGGTTCAGACGCCTTGGCAGAGGTTGTTATTAAAGTAGAAGATAAAAATGGCAATATCGTTTCCGCAAGAAAGGCAGGGGAAGATGTAGTCATTGCCTCAGTTCAAGCTATGATGGATGCGATAAATAAAATAATGCTCCGGAGAGTTCTTTATACCAAAAACTAAGCTTCATATTTGTATAACTTAAGGGATAAAGGCTTTATTGTCAAGGTATAATATTACACTTATCATCGGTGACGGAATTGGTCCAGATCTGACTTGCTCTGCAAAGACTATCTTAGAGACTATAAATGATAATTCTAACACAAAATTCACTATAGATGAAGTTTTTGCTGGAGATAATGCAGTTAGAAAATTTGGCAAAGCCTTACCAGATTCAACGGTGGATAAAATAAGAAAATCTGACGCCTGTCTGAAAGGTCCTGTAGGAGAAAGCGCTGCAGATGTGATCATTGTCTTAAGAAGATTGTTTGATCTTTATGCAAACGTCAGGCCAGCAAAATCATTTCCTAACATCACAACTTTTTCTAATAACATCGATCTAGTGACTGTACGAGAAAATACTGAAGACTTGTACCTAGGATGGGAGTTTTACGCTGACGAGAATACTGTTATTTCGCTTAGGCTAACTTCGGAAAGAGCATCGAGAAGAATCGCTGAGTATGCTTTCCAGCTGTCTACTCTTAGAAACCATAAACGGAAAGTTGTAGCAGTTCATAAAGCAAATGTTATGCGAAAAGGCGACGGCTTGTTTGCAAGGACATGTAAATTAGTAGCTAAGAATTATCCGAGCATAGAATATAGTGAACTATATGTCGATGCTTGTGCGATGAAGTTGATTCGAAATCCTGAAGAATTTGACGTTATTTTAACTACCAATCTTTTCGGCGATATACTATCAGATGAAGCAGCACAACTAGTAGGAGGTCTTGGAATGGGACCGGCCGCCAATATAGGTGATGATTTCGCGTTATTTGAACCAGTTCATGGTGCAGCATTTGATATTGCAGGAAGGAACATCGCAAATCCTTCGTCGATTTTGCTATCAACAAAAATGATGCTTGAATGGTTAGCTTACAAGAATAATGACAAAGATGCTCTTAAACAAGGTAAACGGATTGAAGATTCTATAGTTGGCTTGCTGAAAGATAATAAAAAAACAAAAGACATTGGAGGGGAACTCAGTACAAAAGAGTTCACAAATCTAGTTAAATATTATTTATATTAAATCACGATATTCTAATGCGTTGTTAATTCAGTATGGAAGAAACTGATTTTAATTATTTCTATTCATCTACAACGTTAAGAACCTCTTCTCTGCCATGCAATAAACATGAAAATAAATGGAATAACCATGATGGCAGTTGTAATAAGAACAGGTTGAAATGCAGTTGCAGGAATATTATAACCAAGCATTTGTAAAAAAGGAATTGGATAAACAGTAAAGATCCAGAATCCTAGAAGAATGATTATGATAATCTTATTTCTTCTAATTACACTAAGAAGACTGATTTTATTTATCTTATTTCTATCACAGTTAATACATTTTGTAGTATATCTTCCTGTTATATCTGATGGTGCTATGCAGGAAGAGCATATTTTTCTTTGACAAAAATAACATTCCTTATTTGCAAATTTTGAATCACAAATAGCACAATTATTAACCATTCTCTTACTGTATAGTATACAATACTGGATATTAATTATCCTATACAAATATTATATATTACATTAAGGTCACAAAACATAAGGATAACAACGTTTAGTACTTTATTATGCGGAGAACAAGGTTTATCTGTATAATAAAACACTATTTTATACTTCATATTCAATATAGTTAAAAAAATAGTAAATTGTTATCCTAAATGGTGCTAAATGATATAGATATTCATTCTTTTTGTTGTGCTTCGCATAACTCGGTCAACACACCATGCAAAGACTTTGGATGGATAAAGGTAATCCTCCTGCCGTAGGAACCAGAACGTAATCCGCCTAACATTTTCATTCCTTTTGCTGAAGCTTTTGCAACATCTTTTTCGATATCGTCAGCAGTGATGGCTATGTGGTGTATACCTTCGCCCCGTTCATTGAGAAATTTTTTTATAGGACTGTCAGGAGAAGTAGGCTCCATGAGCTCTATTCTCGTATCTTCCAGCTCAAGCATAGCGACCTTCACTTTTTCATTTGGTACAACTTCAATTTCAAGTCTATCTATATTTAAAACACTTTGATAATCTTTCAATGCTTCATTGACACTGTTAACAGCTATCGCAATATGGTCTATTCTCATTTCTATTCACCATATAAAATTATACGTCAAAACTCAACGATTTCTTTTGCAATTTAGAGATATAAAAATATTACATTTATAATTTAAATAGTAGACGACAGGCCAGTACAAAAGTTAGTGAGAGAAGAAAAAATCAAAAGTGTCTAATTTAAAAATCGACCTGCTTGATAATGTAGATCCTCCCGATATAGGAAGCTTAATGTTTTATGGTGATCTCGCCTGTTCTGAATCAAATTTTCATCTTTTCATGAATGTCTATAAATTAATAGACATTATAACAAAGACAATCGCGCGACAAGATACGACACAATCTAAGAGCATTATCTGTGAAGCAATGTTAGCATCTGATAATGCATGATCTAACCTATCTTCTCATCAAGAAGGTACTTAAAAGTATATATGTTAAATGCATAAGCACTTTGAGGCTTTGTATTTATTCATGAAGACAAGGTGATTGTATAAAATAATGTAATTTAAAATGAGACCTTAGGTTCATACCTTCCGAATATCTGCCCAAAAGTATTACTTACCTCCCCAAGAGTAACATGACTCTTTACTGCATTAATAATATGTGGCATCAAATTATCATCCTGGTTTTCTGCAGCCTTTTTCAATGCTGAAATAGCGTGGTCAACCTTTATCTTGTCTCTAGAACTTCTGAGGTCCTTTAACCTAGCGACTTGTCTTCTTTCGATTTCTGTATCCATAACATTTAGATTTGGTTCAACACTGTGCTGGTCTTGAAATTTGTTTACGCCTACAATAATTCTCTTTTTTTCATCGATGTCCTTTTTTAATTGATAAGCATTTTTGCGAATTTCGTCTTGAAAATAGCCTTTTTCAACAGCTGCTAGCGCTCCACCAATACGATTGATTTTCTTCAAGTATTTATCAACTTCTTCTTCTATCCTATTTGTCAAATATTCAATATAGTAAGAACCGCTCATAGGATCTACTGTCTTGACAACGCCAGTTTCTGTTGAGATTATTTGTTGAGTTCGAAGTGCAATCTTGACAGATTCTTCTGTAGGTAAGGCTAATGCCTCATCCCTTGAATTAGTGTGTAGAGATTGACATCCACCCAAGACTGCAGCGAGTGCCTCAGTTGTAACCCGAACAATGTTATTATCAACTTGCTGAGCAGTTAATGATTCACCACTAGTCTGGACATGAAAACGCAAATGCCATGATTTTGCGTTTTTGGCATGGAACTTGTCCCTCATAATTTTAGCATAGATACGCCTTGCAGCTCTAAATTTAGCTATTTCTTCAAAGAACTCCATCGTACAACAGAAGAAGAATGATAATCTGGGAGCAAAATCATCTATTCGCAATCCTCTTTCAATGCACATTTCAATATATTCAATAGCGTTGGCAAACGTAAACGCTAATTCTTGGATAGCATTCGATCCTGCTTCCCGCATATGATAACCGGAAATACTAATAGGATACCATTGTGGAACATTTTTTGAACAGTACTGTATCATATCTCCAATAAGTCTTATAGAAGGCTTAGGAGGATAAATATAGGTATTTCTCGCGATATATTCTTTTAGAATATCATTTTGAGTCGTACCTCTGAGATCAGCAGGCGACACTCCCTGTGATTCTGCAATACTAATATAAAGTGAAAGAAGTATTGATGCAGTCGCGTTAATTGTCATAGAAGTACTAACTTTATCAAGAGGTATGTTTTGAAAACCCGTCATCATGTCCTTAATTGAACTGATAGCTACTCCAGTTCTTCCAACTTCCCCTTCGGATTGAGGATCGTCTGAATCTCTTCCAGTCTGAGTAGGCAAGTCAAAGGCCAAGGATAAGCCAGTCTGTCCGCGATCTAACAAGTATTTGAATCTATTGTTTGTCTCTTCTGCACTCCCAAATCCACTATATTGCCGCATTGTCCATGAACGTTCGCGATACATGTTTGGATAAAGTCCACGCGTATAGGGAAATCTTCCAGGTTCCTCTTCTAATAGATCGAATTTGGATAAGTCTTTCTTATTATAAACTCTTTTTACCGGGATTCCTGAATCTGTTTTAATTGGTTCTACGGGCATAATTTGATATTCACCTCAATATCTCTTCAGCTAATTGCTCAGCAACAGAATACGGATCAACTTTTTTGCTTATTAATTTTTCAATGAAATCATAATATTTTTTATTCGATATTAACATATATGAAACTTTTTCTTCAATCATATTTAAAACCATATCTCTTAATTCTGATTCAATCATTTTTTTCTCTTTCTCTTTATAATGCATTCTTCCTGCCTTTAACAATTTATCAATGATATGTGCTAATTCCTTTATCCCCATTCCAGTCTTTGCTGAGGCTTTTATTACGATTGGTTTTCTCTCTGTGTTTCCTATTAAATCTAAAATAGAGTGGAATAAGGAAGTTGCTCCCGGTAAATCTCCTTTATTAATAATATAGATATCGCCTATTTCTGATAAGCCTGCTTTTATTGCCTGAACATTGTCGCCTGTATTTGGTGTAAGAACAACTGCAGTCATATTTACAACCTTAGAGATTTCTATTTCTAGCTGTCCTGCTCCAACACTTTCTATAACTATAAGGTCATAACCAGCTGCGTCCAACACTCTAATCACGTTACGAAGTGAGTGTGAAACCCCTCCCATAGCACCCCTTGATGCCATACTGCGCATAAAGAGAGTATCATCCTCTAGAACATTCTGCATCCTGACTCTGTCTCCTAAGATAGCTCCACCTGTAATAGGACTAGTAGGATCAACTGCGAGTATAGCCATTTTATATCCCATAGCCTGCAATTCTGGGACTAATTTACCGATAAGTGAACTTTTGCCTGCTCCTCCAGGACCTGTAAAGCCTAATGTTTTAGCATTGCCAGTTTTATTAAATATTTGTTTCAAAATAATTTTCGAATCAGGCTCATTATTATCGACAATAGAGATAGCTCTAGATAACGAACGTCTTTCGCCTTCTAAAATCCCCTTAACAATTGGAAGCATCCCCTTTAATGATATTTTGTCAATATTAAATAGTTCTCGTAGAGACTATGAATAGGGTAAATTTATTAGATATAATTAAATCAATATGATTATTTCCCTGGCTTTGTTAAGTTAAGGTTACCTATACATTATGAAGTATAGTTAATGTAGCAGTAGTTTCTGAACTGAAAGAAATTTCTATTTGTTAGCGGCCGGCTGATTAGTATATAATACAATATATGTACAAATTCATCTACAAATCTCATGACAGCAAATCTGAGTCTTCTAAAGCATTCCTTTCTGTAAAGTCAATTATTTGTAAAAAACCAAGGCAGGAGCCTAAACTGAGCATCTATTTATCGATATACTATATATAATAAACAGTACACCTATGTGCAAAATAAAATCAATATACTGTTGATAAGTAATAATCTCTTCTTCTGCTTCTTTGTTAACGATTCTCATTTCTTTTCTCCGGCCTTTAGCATTTGTATTACTTGTAAAAAATCGACAAAAATCAAAATTTTATGAAAGAACGTATTATTATAGAACTTTATACATCGATTATATTAGATATGAGGAGTGCTATTACCAATA
>DASQRW010000047.1:0-5293 GCA_035642715.1 Nitrososphaeraceae archaeon
TCTTCTTGACCTTTGATATATTGCGATTGCAATTACTATTATACTTTTACTCCCTTGCATATTTTTAAACTACATTCTTTATAGTATCGCCCATGAGTAGACCAAGCATAACAGAAATAGAGCAAGGGATTGGCAGTGACGTTGCCCACTTCGTCTACCGAGTACCAAAAAAGAACCATGAAGCTATGATGCAGCTCAACAAACAATTTGCTGATACAATGAGAAAATACGGTGCTCTACATTTAATTTTTCAGCTAAATAATACCGAGGAACCCATGGAGGAAATTACCAACATAGCCAAAACTGTCTTGGCCAACCAAGATAAGGAAGTTTGGATGGAGCTAATATTCTATAATAGAGATCGTAAGCACCAGAATGAGGTCGGCACAAAGATGCAAAATGATGAGAATATGGAACGACTCTACAAACAGTCTGTGGATCTACTTAGTCCTGGATCCAGCTTCGTCATGGGGGAATTCAGCCGCCTAGAGGTCTAGATAAGATGCCAACAATAGTTCATTTTGAAATACCTGCAGGTGATATAGAGAAATCAAAGAAATTTTATAGTGATCTCTTTGGATGGAAAATAGAAAAATGGCCTGGACCAGTCAGTCGGGATATGGAATACTGGATGATAACAACTACAGATGAGAAAGGAAATAAAGCATTAGGTGGTGGAATGATGAAAAGAATGCATCCAGAACATCAGATTACCAATTACATAGATGTAAAATCGGTAGATGAATACTCGTCGAAGGTGCAGAAGATCGGAGGGAAAGTAGTTGTTCCTAAAATGGCAGTACCAGGAATGGGATATATAGCGATATGTCTTGATACAGAGAATAACACTTTTGGTATTTTTGAGTATAATGAGAGTGCAAAGTGAATTCATATGGTTAACCAAGTGCCCAGGATAACAAGCCGGTAATTTTTCTCCATCCGTTTGGCCATCATTGTTGAGTCTCATGCGCATTAGGGTTATTGCGAGAAGCAGGGGTCTATCAGATACTATTGATTAAATCAACTAAAGAAAAAGTAATTAACGTTGCAACAAATGCGATGAAAAAATAGATGACTGGAAAACATGAGAAAAGTAATTTTTTCAATGATGCTATCACTTGATGGTTTTATAGAAGGATCAAGCCGAGAATTAATTGGCATGTCTGGGATGAAGAAATGGAGAATTATATGTACAACGATGTTCTAAATAAGGTGGACGCTATTTTATTGGGACGCATGGCTTATCAACTGTTAGCAGATTACTGGCAATCCGCTACCGATAGCATCGCTTCCAAGATGAATAATTTACCTAAAATTGTCTTTTCAAAGACTTTGGAAAAGGTTGGATGGAATAACTCAAGGAAGGATAGAGAAAATATTGCAGATGAAGTCTTGAGAATGAAACAAGAGCCCGGTAAGGATCTTGTGCTATTCACTGGTAATATTCTGTAGTAATTTTTTCTCTACAAGTTCGTGGATTCATATCTGCTTGAACCCTATAGTTGAATGGGTTCAGCTAACAATTCAAACAATTACTCAATAGCAAATGTCATTTATAGAAATTAATATATTTAGATACTAATACCTAGTAACACGTTGTGGTGCCGGTTGGATTTGAAGCCTCGGTTTGTATCCCTTTTATTTTAGGCTTCATGGTTCATTATACAAAAAGTACAAGATAAATTTACTGTTGGAAAAAAGACTTAAAAATATCATGAAGCTAGTAAAAGGGCGTGATGAATGTTTAGTCAAGAAAAGGCAGATGAGGCTCCTGTAGATATTAGCCTAACGTATGCCTTTGATAGCGCTGGACAATATCGTTTAGGTGCTATGTAAACCTGGAGGAGAATCTAGCTAACCTTCAAGTATGAATTCGATTGGGATATCCGGAAGCGGTTCGTGGCATGGAAGATAGCACAAATTAGCTATAGGTACGCTTTCCTGTTAATGGGCCCTTTGTGAAAGCTTTTTCTTCATAGCAGGGCTTCCGTAAAGAAAACAGGAGTGCCCGGTTTATTTGATATCATAATATATATAGAGACTGATTATTACAGCTCCTTCCTAAGCTCTTCTGTCAATGCCTGAGACATATCTGGTCTTCCAATATATTGAGCTCGTGTATTCTGAAATGCAGCAATGTGCCATTTATCATCATTACCTTTCATAACTACAAGTGTATGGATTGAATTTCGCTCAGGCTCGATATCTGTTTGTCCGTCCATTATAGTCCCACCAACTACATGCATTATGGCTACATCTGGAGTAAGAAAGCGTACACTCTTAATCTTTCCTACCAAACGACTGCCTTTGAGGAATCTGTCAAAAAGCTGCTGATGAAATGATCCTATTTCCTTACGCCCTTTGAGATGCGTACCATCAAAGCCAACAAGATCACCGTCCTCAGCGAACGGTGCAGCAAACGCGTCTCCACTGCCTTTGTTCCAGCCATCAATCATTTGGAAATAAAGAGAACGTATTTTAGCTTCGTCATCAGCGTATAGTTTTGAGATTGGTGGCTGAGACATTTGTGACTGCATAAATCCCTTCCAAGCTTGGAACAATTGCTCATACTGTGGCGATGCTGGACCAACTATACCAAGTTGCATCATGAATCTAAGGTCATCACGAATTGCTTTGTGTTCTACTATTTTTCCATCATTACCAATTCTATGGATATGTACTGCTTGATAAGATATATCATGTCCTGTTGGAGGAGCAATGCTAAAAAAGTTTCCTACGTGTTTTCCAGTTATATTCAATATCGATATAACCTTATCACCTGATGCAATGGTTTCTTGTTCTTCATAATGAAGATCAGCAAAAGCACCTCGTAGATTCTTGACAGTATCTATAAACTCTTCAGGTCCTCTTAGCTTTGACCTGACTGGATCTACTTGTGATTCATGATTAAAGTATTCAGGACTTATGAATTCATGAACTCTGCTCACATCTCCAGTGTTAAGAGCTTCAAGTGCTTCTCTGACAACTCTGATACCGGTTGTTTCTGTTTCTGGTTTTACTTTTGCTTCTACTTCCTCTTTTCCTTTTTTAGGATTTGTATCTGTAATTTTTTCCATTTTTAATTAAATGAATTAATGTCTAAACATGATAAAAAGTTGATAGGAGCATCTATCTCCATTTCTGACATTCTATTCTCAAATGTACTCATTTGTTTCCTGTAAGTATACAAACAGCCGAGTTATGTAGAGTATCCTGTCTTTCCTATCATTATCTATGATATGCTTCTATTGTAAGTGACACGTATATTCTAGTCATGTAAATCTATAAAATAGATAGTCACGTCAGCTATGTAATGAAGATTATTGGTGCTATGGGCACATCCTTAGCTATGACTGAGGAAGAAACTTTAGGTTCCTTGAAAGTAGATTAAACTTACAGTTGGCTACCATTGATGAAGTCGGCGACCCCAATATTCAGCCTCTATCGTTCGAATATGACGATGACAAAAAGAGACTCTTTATTATCACTTCTAAAACGTCAAAAAGTCCAGAATATTGCAGGAATAAGAAAACGCCTGAGTTGCCGCTACACAATCAATAATAAAACTGATACAATATGCTCATACAAAAAGATATAAAATATCTAATTTATTGGTTCCCACCACATATCTTTAAGCAAGTGATGGTTAAACCATTCAAAATATTATTCAACAGGAGATTCTATAGTAGGTTCTAAACAACTGAATCCATCTACCAGCAAGGTTAAAACCATATGAATATACTTTATTTGTAGTGTCTAAATAATTGGTATTATCATAAACTCTACTCTAAAACTACGTTTCCAATTAACAGTAACGAAGTTATTTATTTTCTAATATAGGAATATCATATAATTAATTTTTGAATTGTTATCTGAACCCACTTACATGTGGAAATCTTCCAGATAAGAACCTATGTGTAGTCATGAGAGAGATAACTAGCTGTCGTTCCAACGATTAATTAACAAATCTATGACATCAAGATTTTCATAATCATTAGAAAACTAGAAAAGATCGAGTCTGAAGTAATAGTAGAATTTTATCTCTTTATTGTTAATTATGTATATCTGTAGTCATATACAAAATTCCGGCCCATTTCTGAGGATTGGACCCACTTTAGATGTTAATTTCTCCCATCTTGCCATTACGATAATCTTCTACTGCTTGAAGAATCTCTTCTTTAGTATTCATAACAAATGGACCATATCTTGCTATTGATTCATTTAATGGTGTGCCGCCAATAAGCAGTATGTCTAATGGAGATTTTGAATTTTTGGGTGCTCTGATTACTATTTGTTCTCCATCTTTTTTAAAGATGACTAGCTGGCCTCTATCTATCTCTTCTTCTTCTTGCATATTGTTTGTTGTCCCAAACATCCCTCGACCGCCAATTACATATGCAAATGTGTTATATTTCTTTGGTACTGGTTGTACTATACTTGCACCAGGTTGCAAAGTGAAATGAATGTACATAATTGGAATTCGTGTCTCTATTACTGCGCTAACACCTAGTGTTTTCCCTGCAATGACTTTGGCAGTAACAAGGCCATCATCGGTATTTACAAAAGGTATCTGGGAAGATGAAATCTCTTGGTAATGAGGTTTCATCATCTTGTCTCGTTTTGGCAGATTGACCCAAAGCTGAAACCCGTGCAGTCTTCCTCCATTACGCACAAACTCCTTCTCTGGCATTTCTGAGTGTACTACTCCAGCTCCTGCTGTCATCCATTGGACATCTCCTGGATCAAGCTTTCCTGTATGTCCTTGTGAATCCTTATGTTCAAACTTGCCATCAAGCATATAGGTAACAGTTTCAAAACCTCTGTGCGGATGGTCTGATGCTCCTTTTGCTTCTCCTGGCGATAAGTTTAGAGGACCTATTTCATCTAGGAGTAGAAAAGGGTCAAATTCTGAAAGGGTTTGAGTAGGAAAAGATCTATGAACAATAAAGCCGTCGCCCTCAGTAGTTTGAATACTGTTTATAATCCGGCTAACAGAGCGTACATTACTATGATCATTAGTAGAGTTTGTTGTTTTCATCATATCTCTATTACTACCAGTGTTGATATTTAAGTCTAGTAGTAATAGACAACTAAGTCAGTTAATAAAATCTAACTTAGTTATGCACTTAATACTCTAATTTTACCCATAAGTCAAGGATTATAAGAAAAATTTAGTCCTTTTTATCAAAATGACAAGAACGATAAATATAAAAAAAATTGTAAGTAGGAAAGCACTAACAGCTATCTCAGTGGCGATAGCAATAGCTTCTGTTGTTGTTATGACAACAGCATG
>DASQRW010000048.1:0-9387 GCA_035642715.1 Nitrososphaeraceae archaeon
TATCCAATTCCAATATTAGACCACTATAAAGAAATCATTCAGTCAAAAAATATGTTTCTAAGCGTAAGATAAATAATAATTTTGGAATTAGATATAGTCAAGAATTAATACATAAAAGAGTGGCTATAATAGCTAAAAAAAATCTAGCATACTTTAATAGCAATGCTATCATTATCAAATTGTCTAGTCTATATATATTATCACATCAAATTAACTTTTCAAACAATGATTAGACAAAAAAAGAGACAATATGGTGTGTTAATTATATCAACTTATCCAAATGAAGAATCTGTTGTCAAAGTGGCTAAAATGATGATTGCTAACAAAAAACTTTGTGCATGCGTAAATTTTGCAAAGGTAAGATCTTTGTACTCGTGGAAAAATAAACTTGAGGATCAAGAGGAATTTATTGCCTTATTCAAAACAACAAATTTAACTGCGAATAAACTAAAGATCGAAATTAATAATACCCATCCGTATGAAGTACCAGAAATAGTGGAATTAAAAATGAGCGATGTGTCAAAGGCATATCTATCATGGATTATAGGATCAACAATAACAAAACCACCACCACCAACAACAAAAAGCAAAAAGCAAAATTAAAAATTAAATATAATAGAATTGTTAGAATTGTATTAATCAATAAAAAACAATGGTGTTCATCTCATCGAATTGAATAGCGAAGCAAAGCTACTATGCCACCCAGCGATGAAACTCGCCATCCTATATCCGTAGATGAATCCACTGCAAAACTTTTTGCTCCTTGACTTTCAAGTAAATTTAAAAGTTTTACTACATCATTTTCATCTGTGGTTTTAAAAATAGAATCAGAGAATACAAGATATTCTATAGCTTTAATTGATGCAGCATTGGATACTTCTTGCATTCCCATAGCATACTTTGCATCACCCTTATGTACAAGACGCATTATCTCATCTAATATAGATGAGACGGTTGCTAATTTGCTTGAGCTCATTGCCTCCTTGATGGCAGGAGAACGTAGAAAAACAAAAATCCCATCTTCTCCGGCGACATCTACACCATCTATTAATGACACTTTGCCTTTTTCTAATTTATGCTTCTCGACAAGTAAATTGTAAAACCTACGTTTGGTTTCACCAGGACCAAATATTATTATTGTACTGTTATTCTCTGCTGCTGCTGAAAACATACTTTGAATTGTTTTGGCAATATCATCAAAGAAAATTTCTATGTTAGGATTGTTTTTTGCAGCATGCTGATAACGCTTACCACTCTGTCCTGAATAGATATTTGGAATTATCTTTAAATGGGTACCGGAGATCTTTGCTACAGCCGCTTCCTGTGCATCGATTGCAACTAAGATGAAATTTGTGCTATTGCTTGATCTCTTCAAAATGTTTGTCTCAACATCATTCCATTTTCTATTCTTGTCAATTGTGATTGTGTCACCAACCTGTACTGTCAGAGAATGATGTATTCCTCTAGGTACAAGCTCATTATCAGTGTTTGTTATTATGCCTGTTATCCGCAGTCTATCTACAATGTCATCAAGGCTAATGCTCTCAACTCTGACCGAAACTCGCACTTTAATTCTCTCTCCTTTATCAGGTCTAGCAAATTCTTTCACTTTTTTGATGACTCTTGTAGTGTCGGCAAAGACGTAATCTCCATTTTGTATTATCCTTCTTAAAGTAAGAAGGTCATCTGCATCTTCTGGAATAACAAAATAAGCTTTGCCAGAAGATTCTTTTGCTTCTTTAATAATCATTAGATCATACTTTGCTCTTTCACGTCATATTTTACACTGTTTTTTCATTAGTTACAGAAGAAGAAGAAGAAGTTGAAGTTGAAGTTGGAGTTGTAGGTGATGTATTACTTCCTTCTTTGGGTTGATTCGATTTTAGATAATTAGCGACCCATTCTTGTGTTAATACTCCTGATTCTACTAGATTTACTAGTGCATTGGCTGAAGCGTCACCTTGTACTCTACCTGATTTTTTTCTGGTCTGTCTCCATTTAAGTTGAGTATTGCCACTTTTCGATGAATATATTATTCCAAGAATTTCTTTAGCATTTACAAAGGTCATTTCACGTACCTTTTTCAATGTCACTTTATCGGCTGCTTCAATATAGATTGCTCCAGGACCTTCTTCTCGCTCTGGAAATACTTCTAAATCTCGAAGATAACTTTCAGGAATAAATGATCTGCATGTACTAACAATGATAAACCTTCTAAAACTCTCAAGTGATGAGGTAGTTTCTATGTGAACCAATGTGACTATGACAACTATTTAGCCACTTATCAAGTTTATGACATGCATATATAGAAGATATGAATTTGAAAAATGGTGTATATGTATGTTGTTTCATAATAATTATATCTAATGTAGAAAATGAGGTATATTTTTAATACTATGATTTTAAGGTTAAAGAAGTTTTATTTATTTCCTAATTATATAATAGTTGATTTCTGGATTAGATTAAATACTTATAGTATATACTAAGAAAAAAACTACTTTATTGTTTAAATAATTTCGACAATGATGATTGTTAATTATGCACTAATAGAGAAATGTGGCCTGTTTTTCCATCAATAACTCAGAATTATTTTTGAAATGAAGTGTTTATTCAGAAGTTTGTACCTTTAATACTTTTTACAGACTAATTTTATGCTTATTCTAATTTATATGATAATGCTACTTTCAAAGGTAGAATTAAAGACTTGATGATTATTGTATCAATATTTGCAATAGTGAATTATAGGGGGGAATAGGAATGCATAAGACGACTTATGAGAAACGCCTTAAGAAGATAGTGCCATGGTTATAGTCTAATTAGAAGTTAAATAAAAGAAAGACAGAAGCTCCTAAATAAAATAAGAACAACAAGTAACATTATCGGCATTGAAATAGTGGACAAACTCCTAACTCAAGATCTACTTCATCTATTGCTCAGTAGGGCTAGTTTCGTCATTGTTCGTCCAATTTAATTAGGAACATGTAACATAAAAATGAAGATCTAGTAACTTTGAGTTGTCAATATATATGATGAATTTATGTCGCTTTATCATTGAAATAAATGATGATCATAATGATAATAATATTATATAATCCCATCTATACGGTTAGGAATTATCTTAACGACTTAACATTCTATTATTTGTTAGGTGTATTATGTTCTTTTTTGATTATTAAAAAAGATTTGCATCTTTTACCCATCTATTTAGTCGGTTCTTTGCGGTTAATCTGCATTCAACAATAGGGGGAATATTTCTCTTTCTACTCTGTGTGTGTGTGTATGTATGTATGTATATGTGTGTATGTATATGTGTGTATCTTACCTGATACCAAAAACCTGTTATCCAGCACAGTTGTATATTATGATGTAATAATTTAGTATAAGCCCCTTATCTTAAATTAGTAAATAAAAGGAATTATTATTCCCATCATCATTACATTTGCCTCTTTAAATTCCTGGGATGATCGCTAGTTTGTTCTTCTTTATTGTTGGCGTCTGCCCATAGATATTGGAAATAATCTTTTGCAAAGCGGGCAAGACCTGTGTGCTCTGCCCAGATGGCAATTGGCTCCACATTTGTGTTGTCGCTTCTTCCTTCACTTAATAGGATCATTACTTGCTTGCTGTCGCCAATTACTCCTCCACCAAACATGTTATTTTTCAACCTGACATCTGCAATTCTAGATATGGCACGTACTGTATCTATAGTGGTTTCTTCTGAAGCAAGAACAGTTATCCTTACTCCTTTTTCATGTAACATCCTTAGCATTGGTTGAACTGGCTTTGCTATATTTTCGGCAACTTGAGGCAGTGCTATAAGCAACTCATGTTGACAGGTCTGAATGATCTCGCCTACTTTTGCAGCAATATTATAAATTCCTCTTACAACCCAAATTTCTGGTTTTTCTCTAATGCCACTCTTTTCGTAAATTGGCATTAATTCGCTAACGATCAAACTTTCACTGTTCCTGATACCATTTTCAATGCGCATCCGCATAGCTTCTAGTGCAGTCAGAGGGGATTTGGGAAAGAATTTTTGAGGTCTTGAGCTATCAGTTTCAAGCCAACCTTTGTCCTCTAAACTGTTTAGAACTTCATAAATCTTAGAATATGGAACACCTGATTTTTTACTAATATCAGAGGCTCTCATAGAACCAATCTCTAGAAGGCAGAGATATACCTTCGTCTCATAGCTTGTCAAGCCAAGGCTCTCCATTGCTTTCCTTGACTTGTCACTTATGATCATTTAATATGTAGAAAATGAAAAAAAACTATTATATAAGTATGCTTTATGTAAAGTGCCGTAATATAGCGCAGATACTGAAAACTATTGATATTTATCTACCTATTCACCGTAGGATTTGTGCGGTTATCTTTATATATAAAAGATTAGTGGATTAGTAAAAGGTACAGTAAAAAGGTAATAACTATGGATTTAATACAAATTTCTAATATGACTAGTAGTAAGAGTGTTACTGCTAGACGAACAATTAGGTTTACACAAAGTATCTGTCCGGATTGCAATATGATCTTAGATGCAGAAGTTTTTGAGAGAGAAGGCAAAGTATACATGACAAAGACATGTCCATCTCACGGTGAATGCGAAGAGCTATACTTCGGATCTTATGAGATGTACAAAAAGTTCAGCACATACTGGATGGATGGAAAGGGTGCTCATGCTCCGAATGTTATGGTAGATAAATGTGCATGTCCAACTAATTGTGGACTGTGTACTAATCATCTTTCACACTCTGGATTGGCTAACATGATCGTTACCAACAGATGTGATTTGACTTGCTGGTATTGCTTCTTTTATGTAAAGAAGGGGTTAGAAGGTGCTTATCTCTATGAACCAAGCTATGAACAAATAAGAGCTATGATGAAGACATTAAAGGCAGAAAAGCCGATAGCTGGCAATTCAATACAGGTTACAGGTGGAGAGCCGATGCTCAGAGACGATATTGTAGATGTTATAAAAATAATGAAGGAGGAAGGGGTAGATCACATTCAATTAAACACTAACGGTATCAAACTAGCATTGTCTCCAGAAACTATGCGCCAGGTAAGAACGGCTGGTGTAAGTAATCTCTACCTTTCATTTGATGGAGTTACTCCAAGAACTAATCCCAAGAATCACTGGGAAGTTCCATATACATTAGAATCTGCTCGAAAATGTGGTATGACTGTAGTTTTTGTGCCAACAGTAATCAAATCAATTAATGATCATGAATTAGGCGGAATTATCCGATATGCACAAAAGAACCTGGATATTGTTCATGCTGTAAACTTCCAGCCTGTATCATTGACAGGTAGAATGACAAAGAAGGAACGTGAAAAATACCGAATAACAATTCCTGACTGCATCGAAAGAATTGAAGAGCAGACAAATGGTGAAATCACATCTGACGGATGGTTCCCAGTTCCCTCATGTATGCCTTTAACAAATGTGATAGAAGCATTTAGCAGTAAACCAAAATACGAACTCTCGATTCATTTTGCATGTGGTGCCGGAACATATGTTTTCGAAGATACTCAGACAAAGAAATTAACGCCACTTACATCATTTGTTGATCTTAAGGGATTGCTTGAATACTTTGAAGAGAAATCTGATGAAATCAAATCTGGTGCCAATAAATATTGGACAATGTTAGATGTGGTACGCAAACTTAATCAGTTTGTTGACAGAAGCAAACAGCCACATGGCTTGGACCTTGCCAAGATGTTCTCAAGCATATTATTGAAGCGCAACTTTGATTCAGTTGGATCATGGCACGTGAGATCTCTATTCTTAGGAATGATGCACTTCCAAGATAAATATAACGAAGACTTGGAAAGATTGCAAAGATGTGATATACATTATTTAACACCAGACCTTAGAATCATACCCTTCTGTGCATTTAATGTCATTCCAGAGTGGTATAGGGACCGAATCCAAAAGAAATACAGCATTCCAGTAGAAGAGTGGGAGAAGGCGCATGGTCAAACACTAGAAGCTGGTCTTTACAGAGGTCTCATGAGACGAGGCAAATCAGAGGCTCAGATGGGCTGTGCATTATCAGATATGCATAAGGCAGCCGCTGAAGCCGCCGCCACTGAAGGTGGAGATCACAAGGCTGTTGAACTTCGCAACGGTATGGCTGGAGCATAGACAACAACAATCACAACCACAATAACAACTAAGATTCCTTCATCTTTTTATTATTTTATTTCTCATGTAAGAAATTAAATTTATAATAATAGTATTTTTTTTATTTTATAGTATAGCTTAGCTAGTATAGTATAGCTAGTGTAATGATTGAGAATGCACACGTACATAAATACACACATACACACCAGATGACTTGTGTATATGTGCATGCCCGCACCCGCCCGCGCATTAGTTATGAAATATATATACTATACACTATTCCTATTCTAATCCACTTGGATAAGATTTAATTGAAAGATACAATTGCCTTTTCTCTATGTCTACTATGAAATATATTCAAGTCGAGCCGCAAGGAGACATTGCTGTAATCAAGATCAACCGACCAGAGGCATTAAACGCAATGAACACAGATGTTATAGCTGAATTATCGCGTGCAATAGACATTGTTGGTGTTGATGATGGCATAAAAGTTGTAATTATTACTGGTGCTGGCGAAAGATCATTTTGTGCAGGTGCAGATATTGCGTACATGGTTAATATCGATCCTATGAAAGCTGAAAAGTATGCTTCTTCTGCTCAGGCTGTACTTAATAAAATAGAAAAGTTAGAAAAACCTGTCATAGCTGCAGTCAACGGTTTTGCTCTAGGTGGTGGTTGTGAGTTGGCAATGGTCTGTGACATCCGAATTGCATCTAGCAATGCCAAAATGGGTCAGCCAGAAGTCACAATTGGTATTCCTCCGGGATGGGGAGGTACTCAAAGATTAGTGAGAATTGTTGGTCCAGCCAAAGCAAAAGAACTAGTCTTTACAGGTAAAATGATAACAGCGGAAGAAGCAGTACAGATTGGTCTTGTTAATAAAGTAGTGAGTTTAGGACCTGAGGATAATTTACCTCCAGAAGCATCAAAAGATGACGCAGTTAAAGAAAAGGAGAGATCTGCAGAAGTAGCAAAGATTCTAAACAAAAAGCTAATAGAAGAATGTCTGTCACTTGCAAAGGAAATAACAAAGAATAGTTTTACCGCTGTCAAAATTAGTAAAATGCTAATCAATAAAGGAATGGATGTAGATATTGATTCTGGGCTGCGATTGGAAATATACGGCTGGGCATTATGTTTTGCTCATGAAGATAGACAAAAGATGATGTCTGCATTTTTGAATAAGGGAAAGAAGTAGTAGTAGATTAGAGTAGTAGTACGAATAGAGAGAGTAGTAGTATTAAAGGAGAAACAAAAAATATTGTGATGATATAAAATAATACTGTAGCTCTCTTTCTCTCTCTCCCTGCTATTTTATTATTATATTATTATATTATTTTTTAACCGACACTACTTTAGCGCCGGTACTGGGATGGCAAATTACAGTCATGCTATCTATTTTTGCTTGTTTGAAACCTGCAGCCATTGCTTCTGCGACTTCTTTTCCATACTTATTACTTTTCAAAAATGAGATGATTGATGGACCAGCACCGCTAATTGTCACTGCGAGTGCTCCTGCTTTGATAGCCTTTCTTTTAACTTCATCATAGCCAGGAATCAAATGCTTTCTTGCAGGCTCTACAATGACGTCATCTATGCCCTTTGCGATCATTTCTATATCTTTTGACATGAACCCAGCAACAATAGTGCTTGCATTTGATACATTATGAACAACACTTTTTAGAGGAACTGCATTAGGCAAAACACTTCTTGCAACCTCTGTCTTTCTCTTGGGAACTTTAATTAGGGGAACTGCAATAACCAAAACGAGATCTTTTGGCGGCTCTATTCTGATAAATTCCAGTTTTGGACTGGTCCTTACAATAACAAATCCGCCAAGTAAAGATCCAGAAACGTTATCATAGTGCTTTATCCCTGCACTTGCAACTTCTCCTTCGGCAGCATATTCAACTAATTTTGTCTTGTCTATTTTAAGATCAAACAAGTTATCAAATGCTACAGCAGAAGCTGCTGCTGATGCGGCACTACTTCCCATACCAAATCCAGCTGGCACTTTTTTTAGGATATTGATATCAAGATCATAATCTATATGAAAATCTTCAGCCATTCTTTTAACTACTAGACCTGCAGAATTATCTTCTGGATTAGAGGGAATTGTTATTCCTCCTCCTTCTCCTTCCTCTCTTGCTCTATCTCTTTTGCTGCTCCTCTCTTCTTCATCTGACATTTTAATAGTTATCTGTTTTTTTGATCTGTTTGACATCGTCATTCTTTTCCTAGTAGTCGTTATTTTGACTCTGTCCTCAAATGCGTCTAGACCAAGACCAAATACATCATAGCCGGGGCCTAAATTAGCAGTAGAAGAAGATGCAGTAGCAGTACATGATGATGAAGATAATGAAGAAGAATCTGATTTCAAAGTCAATCTCTAATTTCCTCACCTTGACTAAGGATTCTAGATAATGTTGCAGATAGGTTTACCATCCCACTCATAGTAACACCGGAAACGGCAATGATGCTTTGCATAAATCCTCCCTTAGCCATACTTCTTACCAGATCTTTACTCAAAAGAGAATATTCAGTATCTTTTTCATTATTAAGAGCAGACTCCAAACTAGTACTGGAAGACGACCATTCTAATATTCCCTGAATTTTTTCAATAATTAAATCCCGTTTAGTTAATACATTTACTTGTGCAGTCTTCAGTCTTAATTTAATTGATGCCGCAAGCAAGGCTATCGAAATGTAGTTAATAGGACATGATACAAGCATGCCATCAAATAAAAATAGTGTTACCTTGTTGTCAGACTGGAAATTTGAGACAAAATATGGGCCACTGGCTCTGAACGCAAACAGCTCGATTTGCCCAGGAGTATCAATTAGAACATAATCCGGATTTAGGCTATCTACTTCATTTTGTATATCTTCTAATTTTGTCGCGATCATATCGCTTGCCATTACTAGCGATCCATTTGGCCCTAGATCATATGTCTCCATCAAAGTATTGATATCAATATAATTTCGAACATCTACATCTGGCTCATATGGTAAATTTACAGCGCCAGGGTCTAGGTTGAGACTGATTGGATATGATTGGCTGTCTTTATACCATTGAAGTAGTCTTGATGTGAGAAGTGATTTGCCTGATCCAGCAGTGCCTGTAATAAATATTGATTCCATTAATGACGTCAGAACAAGTAGTCAATGTGTTTGTATATTTACTTTCTATTAATTAGAAATTGCTCAGGCTATAATTTTACGCATGGATCTCCTTATCTTTATAGGAGATATTCATTGAT